>NZ_JAUBPE010000034.1:0-69844 GCF_036700565.1 Microcoleus pseudofavosus SVA1_A4 | reverse complement strand
CTCGACTTTTTTTGACGCTTTTATTGATTTTAACTATTTTACACTTATTCGGATATTTACAAAACCGGGATGCTCCCGTTATCTAGTTGGTCATACTGATTGTTTAGACCTTCAGATACATTGAAAACTTCGGAGTCAATATCGATCGCAAATTTCACTTTCTCCGTGGTAAATTTATCGAAGTCAAACTTTTCTACGGTAATAGTCATGGTAATTACAGGGATGAGAGGTCACTTCCTTATCGCGAAGCGCCCCTTACCCACAAACCTCAACTACCTCAAATTCTGATTATTTTGGTTTTCTGCCCAGTTCGATCGATATTATTCTTGGTTCCACGACTTCTCCCGTCCCAGAGAGCCAAACCGTAATCGCAAATGGAGCACATTGCTTTGTCCCGATCGACATAACTACCTGGAATTCCAACTGTTTGAAATCCAGTAACGTTTCTTGGTTTCCCGTTTCCCGACCAGAGAGCAAAGTAAACCTTAACATCCAGATAATTGCTGTTGCGGAGATATTCTTGAACTAGCTTGTCAACTCCTGACGCATCACCTAAAATTATTGAAAAGTTCAGCTCCATTATTCGATCGATTGATGGCAATACAGCACTGATATCTTTGATTGAGCGACTGCCAGAAATCATTACAATTTTAGTCATACTTTTACCTCAAAACTACTTCCCAAACATGAAGTGAAAGTGATAGAATCAAAATAAACCACTAACATGAAACTGAAATGCGTTGATTTGTATGCAAGCAATTAGTTTATTTTCAGGAATTGGAGGATTTGAACTAGCAGCACAATTAGTTTTTGGCGATGACGTACCATCTAGCAAACTACGATATCAAACATTTCAATTTGTCGAAATTAATCCTTATGCTCAAAAAGTCCTCCAATCCCACTTCCCTAATATCCCCATCTGGTCAGATATCAACACGTATCATCCACCCAAACTCAGACAACTCGGCTTTCCTACGATCGTCATTGGCGGTTTTCCTTGCACAAATACATCAAACGCAGGAAAGAAAGAAGGATTGGCAGGCGCTGAATCTGGATTATGGTGGGAAATGTACAGAGTCATTGTTGAAGCCCAACCAGATTTTGTCATTATTGAAAACCCAAAAGGCATCATTTATAGAGGCTTGCGAACAATCTTGGGAGCCTTGCGAATGGCAGGATTTGAGGCAGAAGTTGAAGTTATCAGCGCGTCGGAGTGCGGTGCGGTACATGAAAGACAAAGAGTATTTATCGTTGCCTACCTGCACGACTTACAGCTCCAGCAACGGAAAGGGTGGCAGAGCTGGACAAACTCGCTTAGAGCAAATATTGAAGCAGCAAGGTCGTTTGTTACCTACCCAGAAACTCAACCCAGAATTATGCCTTTGGATGCTAGCAATTCCAATTACTTGGCTGGACTGCATTATGAAAACTGGTGGAAATTCAATTCCCCACCAGCCAACATTGGACTGCCACGAAACACACCCGGACGTGCTGAAGCAATAACTCTGACGGGTTTATCAATCTGTGTTCCGCAAGCCACTGTTCCCTTAATGCGTCTTCAGTTTCTAGCTCACTTACTTAGCAACCAACATATTCGGAGATCAAACTAATGGGTAGAAAGAAGAGAAAGATGAAGCCGAAAGAAAGACTGTTTCTGGAGATGAGTTATGGTCGAACACTCAATCTACAGTGTATCATCGACAAATCACATCACAGTGACGGTCATGGCGTTTATCTAGAAATCGATCGAGGTAAGGAGAAGCAACATCGGCTAATCTCCGTTCATGCCAGCATATTGGATGCGTGGAAAGTTGCTTTGAATGGAAACTCGCTCTTAGAAAAATCCAGCTTCAGTTACTCAAAAAGCAACGATGACATTACTCAAGAGTTCATCCGTAATTTAGTCCAAGTTTATGGTGACTATGATTCAGATGACGCTCAATATATGCCCAAGGGTGATAATCGAGTTATTTTACCCTGGCTCTTGTCTGGGGGAAAGATGGACGATCCGAATATCCCTGAAGGAATTACCATTGAAACTCTCAAACCTCCTGTGACCAAAAAATGGAAAATTTACCACCGTAAATGTAGCCATCCTGATTATGCTAATGGGATGTTTGCAATCGGCACTTCAGACACGGATGTTTTGTTGACTCAAGACACAGAAATGGTAGTCATTAGCAATGCCTACATCCTTGCTGCTTATCTGGCAGACCACCTGAATGATACCGACCACAGCGAAAGATATTTGGCTCAGGCGGAACTCGATCGACTCTATGCAGATGCCCAAACAGTTTTCTCTGTTCATCTCAATATTGTTGACCTCAACTAATTTAACTATTCGAGTGTCTGGATCAAAAGGATAAAACCCGCTCAAATTCTTTGAGGACATATCTCAAAAACTTGTGATTCCGACTAAGAAGTTTTAAGAACCTGTCAGGGAGACAAGTAAATCCTTGCCGAGTCAGCTCCTCAACCAGAAAGAACACAGCATATCCAAAGTAAAATAGTTTCGGGGCTATATCACCTTCCGGCGTAAATCCTTCAGTGGATACGAACGAATTGCCTTTAGTATCTAGATACTGAACCACATAGAGAATCCCGCCAGCACTAAGTTCTAGGGATTCTCTATTATTTTCTTTTAATTTTCCATTGGGTCGATCGAGTCTGAACTCATAGTACATTTCCCTAGTTAAATCGTTCATGTGGTCTAGCTGTTGCCTCAACCTCATGTTCTCTGCCTTTATCTGCAAATTATTTATTAACAGTTGCGAGTTATCGATCAATAATTCCGAAATTAGCGACCGATAACCGTGCATATTCTCTCAATAAGTCTGTGTATTCTGACATAAAAATCTCTCAATTATTTGTTATATTATATCAAATTAGAAGTAACAATAGCTCACAAATAAACTGCTTCGCTAGGAGGTTTTGATGTCTATTTTTGTGAAAGTCTTATGGTTGCCGTACAAAATCCAACAGAAACTCAAACAAAACCTGTAGTAAACATTCATTGTGATGGTGCTTGCTCAGGAAATCCAGGCCCCGGTGGCTGGGCTGCAATTCTCACAATTCCAGGTAAGTCCAATAGAAAAGCAATTAGTGGTCGAGCAACTAGCACGACAACAAATAATCGCATGGAACTGACAGCAGCGATCGAAGGCTTGAAAGCTCTCAAGAAACCTTGCAAAGTTACGCTGTTTTCGGATTCAACCTATGTTGTCAACACGATGAGTAAAAATTGGAAGCGTAACGCCAACCAGGATTTGTGGGAAGAACTTAATAAGTTAGCAAAAGTTCATGAGGTGACATGGCTGTGGTTAGCACGGAACTCGACTCCTGAACTAACTGAGTGCGATCGACTCGCTAAAGAAGAAAGTTTGAAGTCCACTTTTTGAAGCTAGTTTCATCCCCTGACTCTGTAGGAGGTCAACTAACCCCACAGAGTCAGAGATTCCCCCGTACAGGTATTAATGAGTGTGATTTGAACTATAATATTTGGTAAAGTATTTATCAAGTATCGCAACACAATTACTATGCCAACAGAAACACCCCAATCACCAGATATCAGCGCTCAAATAGGCGATGTCTGGGCAAATTTTCAATCGCTAACTGGGGTTGCTGAAATCAAAAAAATAATGGATGCTCCACAACAATGGTTGATGGAACAGCCACTAATTCAAGGAATATTAAGCCATCCAGCGGGGGCAGCTATCTTAGGTTGGCTTGAATCCTCACAAAATGTAGCAGCATTCCCTGTTCTAATAGCTCAATGTGGTACAGCATTTCTGGAAACATCCCACGGTATAAACAGAGCTTACAATAGCAGAGCTTATGCCAATTTAGCTGGTGCTGGCGAAAAAGCATTGTCTGTACTAACTTCTACCAGTACAGAAAAAGGTATCTATGGTGATGCCATAAATGCTTTCAACAACAGTTTAAATCTACCAGAACTATCGAAAACAGGAGTGCAAATTAATTACGCTATGGATGAGGCTTGGTCATCAATTAATCAGAAAAAGCTTCAAATGCAAGAAGAAGCTAGAAAATTACGAGATAAATATTACCAAGAATTGCAAGATGAGCGACTAAAATTAAACGATCGACGTAGAACACGAGCTAAATACAACAATGTGGCTAGAAGTTTGGTTGCTATGGGTGATGCACCTATCCCTTCTCCCAAAATTCTACGTTCTACGACAGGAACAGGAACAGGAACAGGAACAGGAACAGGAACAGGAATAGGAACAGGAACAGGAACAGGAACAGGAACAGTAATAGGTCATAGCAACTACGATATCAACTCTATTTACAACGATCGGATTTTATCAATCCGAAGTGTCCCGGTCAATGCAAGCGCTTTGGTAATTGTCCCGGTCGTAGCACCGATCGTTGCGGTAGGCGGTGCTTTGGCGACTGTAGGGATTACAGCAGGCATAATCTCTAGCATAGCAAGCTGGTTCTTGACCAGTTGTATGACTCTGATTGGAATACCAGCGAGTTTAATTACAGCTATCACTCATTGCGTAACTTCGATCGTTCTCAAAGTTTCGGGAAGTTCTGGAGCTGAAGCACTAAGATTCTTTGCTGCTTCGGCTTTAAAAGTTAACGAAGCTCTGTTGATGACTGTTTTTGGTACGACGAATATGAATGTTACTGCCTGGATGTTTTTGTTGGGAATGGCAGGCCCGATTTTAATTGTCTCAATCATCATTATTTTAGCCATGCGAAACAAAACTGCATTGTCGAAAACTCTCTACATCTTTGGAGATTTAACCGAGAATCCTAACCGATTTAATTTGATGGTAGCTTCCATGTACGACACTAATGCGATCGAAATATTGGACAAATTCAAAGCCTCAGCTAAAGAGATGCGAGACACTGCTCGACTTAGTATGAGCCAAATTGTCGGACTGGGGATAGATGCTAAAAATGAGTATGCTATTTGTTATAATCTAACTAATCCTGATAACCCGGTTCAAGTCACTGGACAAGAAGCGATTGTAGCATTATTAGGAGCCGACAAAGTTGCTCGAATAGCAACAGGCAGGCTGAACTTCATGGACTTCATTTAATCAAATATGCCAACAGAATATGACCTCAAATACGACTGGTACGGCGCAGATGAAACACTGGCAAAAATATCAACTGTTGCTGTTTTGTCTGTGTGGGATTGCATTGCAAAAAATTGGTCTAATACTCCCAAAGTAACTTTGCGAAATACCCTGCTTTCAGGGTTGCACAAAGATGTTGGGAAAGATAGATTTTGCATTGGTGAAATTCCAGAAAATACCAAAAATGCAGCTTTGCTAAATCCTTTTATAGCTAACAAAACCGATCGATATCAACTGGATTTAGCTAGCAACTCCCGCAACCACGGCAGATTCACATTTAACTTGGCTCCCATTGGAAAAGAGTATTATGGACTCAAAACAACTGAACAATGGAAACGAATCATTTACGGCAGTATTCTTCACACAGGATGCAAGCATTTAATTGGGCGAGAATTCAATTATGTCATTGTTGATGATACAGCCCGAGATGCAAATGGAAATCCGCAAGATGACCCAATAAATAAACGGCACTGGAACAGCGGAGACAGTCACGGAAAAGCTTCCCGAGAATTTATGCAATTACTCGGCGCGGGAACAGTCGAATTTAATCCTGATGAAATTGATGCTGATATTCCTATTCAGTTTAGGATAGCTGCATTTAAAAAATGGGTAGCCAAAGGGACGATCGCCTATAATCCCGCACTAGATGACTCTGGCTATGATCTGGTCATTCCTTGGAGTTCTCTAAAAGGTAATAAACCACCCCTCGGAAACTACAGAGATAAATTGCTGTGTGGTTTGGTATTTGAGGCGGAAAAACGCACAGCAAAAGCGGGCTGGATGCTATTTCAATGGTTTAAATTTGAAACTCTGGAACAAGACAAAATTATCAGCAGACTTCGATCGAAATGTGAAAAGTTAGCAGCAGCTACTAATTCTATTCAAGCCTTGGCTACTGAGTTGCGAATTCATCAGGTTGAAGCAGAGTTAGAGCGCGAACAAGGCGACTCCATTCAGTCAGAGGCAGAGTATGTCAACACAGCAATGGAGATTATTAAATATGACATAAAAGGCAGACTGTTACTGCATCCCTATATCACCGGGAAAGTAGCAGAAAGACTTCGCGCCGTTTGGCTCAACTTAGCAAAAGCAGCCGGAGTTCGTTTCTGGTCACTGATGTCGCAACCGGACGAATATTTCCAAAAATACGAAACTACGGACGCTAACAACGTAACGACTTTTAGCCAAAAAGTATTTTGTGCACCGGGGATGCCAGTCGGTGAGTACATCGTATTTTGCAATCCAATGCGCCACTGGGGAGACTGTCAGCTTTGGATCAACCGTCATGAAGGCACTTATGCCAAAGGCTATGGATTGATGGCAGCCTCGACAAAACTCATGCTGAATTTGGGCAGAGACTTTGACGGGGACTTTGTTCAGCTCATCGCATCCAAGGAGTATCCAGCTCTGAGAGATGCGATCGCCAACTTTGACAAACCTCCATCCGTTGACAAACTTCCAAAAATGGCGTTGCCTGGAACTCTCCAACAAGTTGCCGTTAACAGCATGAATGACAGCACTGGGATTGTGGCTTCACTTCTGGGTCGGGCCCGAGGTGCAGGTGCTGAAAATATAGTCCTCAACATCCCGCCGGGGGGAATGCAGACAGCTCCCAAAGAAATGGCAATCATCGACTTTCTCAGTCAGGAATTGCAAATCGCTGTTGACTCCCTAAAATCGGCATATCCCAATAATGACAAGGGTTTACAAGCTGTTACCGAATATCTCAACACTCTCGGAGACGGCGGGAAAATCCCCTGGCTCAAAGATTTTAAAGAGGATGCGGTTTATCTAACTCGACCCTGTTCAGTTGCCGACGATGCGATCGATACTATTTCCCGGCTGGTGAGAGTCGTTAATACCTACTGGAAACCAGCTCAACTGGAAACCAACATCGACATCAACTCCTTTGAGAATGCACTTTTTGTGGGTGTTGTGGTTGATCGAAGGCAATTAGATTTTGCTTTTGAACAGCGGAAGGGATATGCAGAGGAAATGAAGGTGGCGATCGAATGGAAAACTCAAAATGATGGCGATACTACCAAAATCCGTGAGGTGACGGCTAAATTTCAAGCTCTCAAAGAATTTGCGCTAAATCATGTTGCGACTGATGATGGCGCAGCTTTCAGCGAAAAAAGTTGGGCGGCTGCTTACTGGAGAGCGGTTCATACCAATGCTACTGCTTTAAGTACCGGGTCGCTAGTGTTCAACTTATTTAGGGAAGAGATTTTGACTGATTTACAAGAAAACCCTGATACTTTGCCTTATTTCAACGCCTACAACGTTCACAAGCAAGAACCCAATGTCTGGAGTAAAGGTGAATGGAAAGGGCAAAATGTTCTAATTCGGATTGTTCAGCGAATGAAGCCTGCTGCGGGAGAAGTGGCAGCACGGATGGAACTTGGCGTTGATATGAGCTTCCCTGAAAGTACCAGAAATGTCGGGTACTTTCCGCTTGGATGGATACCGAAAGACTACCAAAGTAAAGTTGCGATCGGCGAAACTCGCGAAATGCGCTGTTACACCAACGGCAAATATATGGACGAAGCTGGGCGAATCATTACCAAAACAGTTCGGCTCTATAATCGATCGCTCTCTCAAGAACAGATCGATTACTTAGAAAATAAGATGCCAGCAGGACTTTATACCCCTGAAGATTTTGGTCTACCACCAAATTAATCATTTGATAGTGCATAATTAAAATATTCATTAGTTAGCATTAGTCATGTCTGCCTTAACTGACCACGTAAAAGCTTCAACTGGATTTTCTGAAAGTACCGTTAACGCGGTATGGGATTCAGCAGTAGCCTTCATGTCACTCACTCTCCGCAATGGTGAAAAACTACCATTGGAAGGGTTAGGGATTTTAAAAGCTACCGATCGACCTGAACGTCAAGGACGCAACCCTCGGACTGGAGAAGCTATCACTTTTAAAGCTTCTCGCAGACCTAAGTTGACTTTCAGCAAATCCTTTTTGACTTTAGTTCAGCCAGATCCAAGCCAACCACAGCCTGCACCTGCTGCTGAATCTACTGCTCAATCTGTCGCTCCTGTTGCTCCTGTTCCTCCTGTTGCAGGCATTCAACCTCCTCCTATTCCAGCCGACTTGCTAGCGCAAAAAACCTTGAGTCATCCTGAGCAAACCTGGCAAATCAAAGCTCCTGACAGTTCCTTCGTTGAAGTACCAACAAGTGAACTAGCAGGCTGGGGAGTTAACGCTAGCACCCCGGTTTACTCGCCTAGCACAGGCTGGAAATTAGCGGGGAAAGTGCCGGAACTTGTAGGAATCGTCAAATAGTTTTGAACCAGACAGAAAAAAGCTTGAGTAGATGTACACTACTCAAGCTTTTTTCTGCCTCTATTTTGGCTCACACAAATGCCGAAAATATTGGATGCCGTAAAGAGCCTGTAGCAGTCACGCCAAGATAAACCACTTCCAGCGTTCTGCCTAAATAATCAGCTTGGTTTGCAAATATTGTCGATCGCTCCAAGTCAGTAAATCCTGTCCCCACTCGACTATTGATGATTTGATTGTTAATCATTCCCCGAATCAGTAAGTTACCCAGAGACTTTGCATATTTGCCACTACCTTTGGTAAACCCAACCACCGTAAAGTTGTTCTTAACAAAGTTTTTCACTTTTAGGAGATTGTTCGATCGAACCCCGGAGTAAATAGAGTTCGGATTCCGCAGCATTATCCCTTCATCTGAGAGTCCAGAGCTTTTGATAAACTCAGCTTCTGTTTGGATTATCAAAGGATTATTTTCAATCAATTTCTGAGGGACGTAGCTAACTTTCCCCATTGCCGGGAAAATTTGCTTGACCTGATCTACTTCATGAACCGTCTCCATTGTCGGGAATTGATTGAACCCGATCGCAAAGATGCGGAATTGAACTTTTTGTTTATTTGCTACTACAGATTCTACAGTTTTTCTACTGCGGACAATTCCTGAGATAACATCAAAAAGAGTTCCAGGGATGTACAACTCACCGTCTATAAAAGATAGATTATTAGTCGATCGGATACTTTCGCATATTTCCTCAATCTCAGTCATTCCTGAATACTGAGTCAAGCCCGATCGACTTCTCAATCCACTGCTCATATTTTCATATAAGCAGCGGACCCCATCTAGTTTAGGGCTGCTAAACCATTCAGCAACACCATAGTTTTTTGTTGGGCTGTAAGTATTGGCTAATTGTGGCAACATCATTCAAACTTGCTCCTTAAACGAATCGACCCAAAGCAGGGGTTCGTAAATTCCCTGTAGCACTTAGCCCCATATAAACGATTTGGACTTGTTTACCCATATAGGAATCTCTATTCATCCAGAGATCCTGTTCCTCTTCATCGTTTAAGCCGTAAACACGAGTAATTTTATTAACTCCATTCACCATGCCTTCAACTGACATATAACTTACGAAATTCACTACAGGATTTTGAGTAAATCCAACAACAGTAAAGATTCCGCTTGTTATACCCTTCACTTTCAAAAAGTTGTCCGATCGTACTTCTGAATAAACTGAATCAGGATTTCTTAGAAATATTTCATCAGAAATACCAGAATTCACTATTTTCGTATATTCATCAAGAACTCCGAGGGGTGTACTGCGAATCAATTCTTGAGGTATATGGCTTACCATTCCTGTTGCAGGGATGTTTTGTCGCATCAGAGCAATCATTTCGTGAGCTGTCAGATTAGGGTTTGTTGTTGAAACAACAGCAGAAACTCTAAACTGAACAGCAAACTTTTCCGAAAGGTCATAGTTTGTTCGATCGCGAACCAATACCGTAAGTTCATCAAGTGTTTTGCCGGGGATGAACAGCTCACCGTCCATGAACGACAGATTATTAGCATCACAGATACTGCGACAGGCTAACTCAAGCCGATCGAGTCCAACAAATCTTGTGGTTAAAGTTTGGCTTCTTAATCCGCGTGTCATACCGTCTCGTGTATAAACGCAACGAACTCCATTGAGTTTCGGACTGCTGAACCAAAATCCTGTAGGATACTCCTTTGTTGGGTTGTAAGTGTTTGCTATTTGTGGAAGCATTTAATTCTTGTGATTATTGAATAGTTTGAGCTTCCTAGCCCTGCTTTATTAAAAACAGAGCTATGAAATTGCATAACTCAAAAGGCAGAAGTCACAGATTAGTTAACTGCCATTATGAAATTGCTGACACATCGCACAGTTTCACTTACGATTTTGTCAAACATCAACGCTAATTCTCGGTTATTTGGTTGATACCTCATTAACCCCCATTGTCCAGTAGCAGCAATTGTTAAGTCAGATTTGAAAATCATTGCTGTGGAATGGAACCAGGTGTTAAAGATTGTGTTCGGCATATTTGCACAAATTAACAACCCTGAACTGTTTGTAAAATTCATCATCACGTCCACATTGAGTCGAACCAATTTCCCGCAGGTCTGGTAAGTTACGCTGCCTGTGACTCCCGATGATAAGGGAAGTGCAACTGGGGTTGACCAAACAATTCCTGCTGGCCCGGCTGCTCCTGTAGCTCCTGTATCTCCTTTCGGGCCGATCGGACCAACAGGGCCGGCAACACCTTGAATTCCTTGCGCTCCGATCGGACCAGTCGCTCCCGTTGTGCCAGTCGCTCCCGTTGCGCCGGGAATGCCTTGAGCGCCAGTATCACCTTTGATTCCTTGAGAGCCCGTCGCTCCAGTTGCACCAATATCACCTTTAGGGCCGGTAGGACCGATCGGCCCAGCGATACCAGGATTTCCTTGCAGTCCAGTTGCACCAGTCGCTCCAGTTAAACCAGTCGCTCCAATTGCACCAGGTGAACCAGTATCACCTTTCAGTCCTTGAGGCCCTTGTGCTCCAGCAGAACCAGTTGCACCTTGCATTCCGGTTGCACCTTGCGATCCAGCCGGCCCGATCGCACCAGTATCACCTTTGGCTCCGGGAAGTCCTTGAAGACCTTGATCGCCTTGTTTAGCTCCCAAAGTCCATGCAGCGGACGGCGGTACTGAATTTATGCTTGGCGCGTTGGCAATGTAGCTGCTGCCGTTGTAGGCAACCGCATCAAACATGGCGTAGTTCGTCGTCGCGTTCCAGTTTCCGCGCCAAATCAAACCGGGTCGCCCTTGAATTCCTTGAATCCCTTGAGCACCTTGCGCTCCTGTTGCACCTGTGGGCCCCATTTGACCAGTCGGTCCAATTTCACCCGGTATCCCCTGAATTCCTTGCTCTCCGCGATCGCCTTTAGGGCCGGGATTTCCTTGAAGACCTTGCGAACCGATGTCGCCGGGAATTCCTCGATCACCGCGATCGCCTTTAGCACCCTGTGAACCCGTCAAACCAGTCAAACCTTGAGCGCCAGTCGGGCCGGCTGTGCCTGGAATTCCTTGATCGCCGCGATCGCCTTTTATGCCGGGAACGCCTTGCATTCCTTGAGGGCCGGTAGCGCCAGTTGCGCCGATGTCACCGGGAATTCCTCGATCGCCACGATCACCTTTAGAACCTTGGGGGCCGGTTAAGCCGATCGGGCCCGTTGCGCCAACTTCACCGGGAATTCCTTGGTCGCCACGATCGCCTTTTATGCCGGGAACGCCCTGCGGGCCGGTTAAGCCTGGATTTCCTTGAGAGCCAGTAGCGCCAACTAAACCTTGATCACCTCGATCGCCTTTTTCACCGATCTGCCCTTGGATTCCTGGATTACCGATATCGCCTTTGTCACCTTTCGGGCCGGCAATCCCAGGCACACCCTGTAAACCTTCAGCACCCAGAGCGCCGGGAGTTCCGGGTAAGCCACGTTCGCCCGGTTCACCTTGAATGCCGGGATTTCCTTGAGGCCCTGGACTGCCAGCCTGGCCGGTCAAACCTTGAATGCCTTGAATTCCTTGACTGCCTGGTTCCCCTTTTTCACCAGGGACACCGGGAGAACCTGCTACGCCAGCAGCACCAGGAATTCCTTGGTCGCCTTTCTGACCTACAGCTCCAGTTGCACCAGTCGGCCCGATCGCACCAGGTGTACCGGGTTCACCGGGAGTGCCGGGATTTCCTGGATCGCCTTTAATACCTTGCGGGCCGATCGCACCAGCCGGGCCAGTTGCACCGGGCATACCATCCGCACCCGGAGCGCCGGGATTTCCCTGAATTCCCTGAATGCCTTGAGGGCCTGGATTGCCAGTGGCTCCGGGCGTTCCAGGCTGACCAATATCACCGCGATCGCCTTTTTCACCCCTGATACCTTGAGGCCCGATCGGACCTTGAGGGCCGGTTAAGCCGATCGGACCTTGAGGCCCAACAATTGCCGGCTCTGGAGGAATAAGAGAAACCTCACGAGAAGCGGTAGCAACAACACTTGTACCAACCATCAAATCAGCGCGTAGAGTTCCTGCTGCAGTAATGGCTGTTTCGTAAGGAATCCAAGGAGATTCTTTGATAATTGTGCCATTGAGAGTGAAACGGACAAAAGAGTTAGTTGGCGGATATGCTACATCAGCAACTACTACAGTTTGCCCTGAATTAAGAACAGGAGCTCGTAGCGCAATTGTTGGTGAGTTGACATTGACTTCAAAAGTGACTTGAGCTGTCGATCGAACTACCGGAGGCGTTGTGCCGGTGATATCTTCGACTTCAATGACGTGAACGCCAGCACTATTAATAGGAATAACTAGCCCAAATTGATATTGAGGTGCTGCCGTCGTGCCGACATTAGTTGCGGATGTATCTGTCCCAACCACTGTACCGTTTAGTTTAAATCGAACGTCAGTATTTGTGTTACTGTCTGCGATCGCAGTAACAGGTAAGGAATAAGGCAAAGAGTTTACTTGAATACTTGGCTGATTTGGGGCGGTGATTCTAATTGCCATGATTATTTATTTAATTTGTGAATACACGAGATTTAATCTCTTCTCTGTAGTCAATACCAGAGAAGAGATTAAAAACAAGAGAGGGAAAGAACTTTGGCGCTTATCAGGTTTGAATCAGCAGAGCCTGAGCCAGGATAACTTCAGATTCCACTGATTCTCCAGCAATCATCAGAGTTGTGTAAGCATCAGGGCTTTTGTTGTCACCGTCATCGTCGTGAACCATGATGACTTTAGTATTTTGCAACTGAGTGAATGTTTGGTAAAGCTCAGTTAGATATTCAACCTGTTCGATCGGCATCAAAATGCTAAATAATGTCTCTGGTAAAACAGGCTCTTCCATCGCCAAACTTTGGGTTGCCATCCCTACTAACTCGGTCAAAGAGTTTCTGATCAAAGGTTGAAACAGCTCATCTAAAGTTTTGTATTCAATGCGTCGTGTCGCCGGAGCTTTGTAACTAGGAGCGAGGGGATTCATCGCCTTGATTGCAGCTCTCCGCATTGAAGCATCTCTGCTTAGGATTGCTGCTTCATTCAATGGCAGTTTAGCTCTTTTAATTGAAAGCGGTGAATCGCTTTCAGATTGGGGCCAAAAGTTGTAGTCAGCGAGTGTTGCCCGCAGCATTTTTGTTGCGAATCCTGCTGTTATTGTCATGGTGGTAATCGAGCTTGGTATCGAGCGATAAATTATTTTTTTAGTATATCATCTCAATTTTATTTCTCTTTTTGACGGCAAAAAATTGACTTTTCTTTACAAATAAAATAGAAACAAAAATTAAATTTGACTGATGGGTTCTGACCAGGGAACGGCAATAACAAATATAGAATAAGCCAAAAACCCGCAAGATACAGAATTATTGTTTAAAACTGTTGCTTTAGTATTGGCACTGTTTTGAGTATCAAAAAACTAGGCATTTTCAAAATTGCTTACCCATTTATCACTTTCTTTGTCACATAAGAAAACAATTTGACCATTTTCTGTAGCAGTGCAACCAGAATAGTAAGCGAAACACACAACAAACTTGAGGATAAGAAAAACCAGTAGCGAACTGGTTCAACGCTATTAGTCGCGAGAAAGTGCATAAAATTTCAGGAGATAGGCTTGAATTTCTTGATTTTAAGCCAATCAAAGGAATTGACCATATAACTACTGTCAAACAGATGACTTTGACCTTCCCCACGATAAGAAGCTTTGTTAGTCCAATGATAGTCACCGGAAGCATCTCTTACCAGATAAATGGATTGAAAAACGATCCTCTGCGAGGGCTGCGCCAACGGAAGTTCAATTTTACCGTAGCTTGCGGGGCGCGTAGCGCCATCGCCCAACCCGGACACCAGTTGCTGCCGTAGTAGAAAAAGCAGTCCTTCGGTTCCTTAAACCATTCGATGTGATTTTTAGTTATTTTGGCTATTTTGCTCATGAGATTTAGATGTGATTTCAACAACAGCTTGATTGAAAGCTTCATCGGTGGGTTTTTCAATGATACCAATCAAACAAAACCATCGGAGTTGGATAGTACGTCCACCTCGGCAAATAGTTTTTTCTGCGCTCTGGCATAAGTGCTGGGAGCCACCATTGAGGAGTTGGTCGTAATAATATGTGGGTCGTTGCGGGGGTAATTCGTAGCTTGTGGGGCGCGTATTTAAAACCACCAAAAAGTATTTTATCTGCACGATAACTGTCATTGTTTGTGATTACTACATGACGGCTAAGAACAATTAGACAAGGCTACAAATGGACAATCTGGTCATCATGATTTTCCTTGCCCCTGGATAGTCACCCCGTAAGAAGCGCAAAAGCTGACCTGGTAGTATTTCTTCATAAACTGCTGTGATTTGGTGCGAGTTATTATGAATAGGTAAGAATCGATCGAATAGATAGGAAAGGTGAAGGTGACGGTTTCCGAAACTTGGTTAAATAAACTTTCATTAACATCGACAAGCCAAGAAATCTGTGACAGAATCTCCAGAATTTCCTGATTCCATTCATGAATTATCTAGTTTTTGGTATAATTGTGACAGTATCAGTTCCCTATCTGGAGACATTACTACGGGAAGCGTGCTGTTTAGCAAAATTTCATTGAGCTAAACTATACAGCAGCGATCGTCCAACAATCTTTAAATTTGTGCAGCAACTCGAACTTTTTCCGCAACCCAAACCCAGCTATGCTAAATCTCCTCAACTAACGATGAGTTGTGAGGCGCTAAAGAGCTGGAAACAACGCATTTTTGAACACCAAGAATCTGAAGGCGCTGACAAACCGCGACAGGGAAGTCTATTCGAGTTAGCGCCAAATCCCTGTGACCCCAACAATATAGACCCGTTTGCCCTGGAATTACACAATCTCTCATTCTGTGAGAAACCGGATTGGGGCGATCGTACTTGCCTCTATTTTGTCATCGATAATGAGCTTCCATTAATTCTTTACGTGGGAGAAACGCAGCAAACACCGAAACAGCGCTGGGCGAACCACTATTGCTACAACTACGTCGGCAATTACATCGAACTGCACCGCCGCTATTCCTTGGAGGTGGCTGTGGGTATCGCATTTTGGTACGGAGCGCCGAGCAATCGGAAACAGCGGTTACAGTTAGAATCTGAGCTTATTTACAAGTGGCGATCGCCCTTTAATAAACAATGCTGGCCGTGGTGGGGACAGCCTTTTGGCAAGTGATTCAGATGCCAAGAAAACTACTGATGCACCCTAAGTCTTCCGGGAATCCCATCCGGCCAAGAGGTAATGTATGTCAAATATTCGGGAAATTGAAGAGAGTCCAGGCGACACTTGGGATGATTTGAGTTAGACAGATATGAACGATGCCGAGCAAGCTTCTTGGGATGAGGATTGAATAGGTTCCCGATCGCCAGTTTAGGCAATAAAGCGTATCCCAATCACCGCTTCCCAATACTATTCCCTAGCCATTTTTCTGGGGACGAGCTACCAATTTGCCTGATGTTGCCAGGGAGGATCTTTTGGCATTCTGAGGAAAAGCATTGAGTAACTGCCATGACGACTCTATCAACTTTCTCGGATGAACTGGCCGATGCCATCTCCCGCTCTACCTCGGCGGTCGTCGCTTTGCCGTCAGGTCGCTTGACGCTTAGCGGGGTGTACTGGCGTCCGGGCATCGTTGTCACTACCGTTGATGTAAGGCGATGCCGGGGAGAGATAACGCTGATGACCTCGGATGGCGAGGTAAAACCGGCCAGCTTGGTGGGTGCAGATCCGGGAACGGATATTGCAGTGCTGCGCGTCGATGCCACCGACAACCCAATGCCTGAGCTAGCAGATTTAGATGCACTGCGCTTGGGGCATTTGGTACTGGCTCTCGGACGCTCGAATGACGGCAGCGCGATCGCCAACTGCGGCATTCTGGCATCGCTGGGCGGAGCGTGGCAAAGTTGGACTGGAGGGCATATCGATCGCCTCATTCGTCCAGATATCAGACCGTTTCCGGGATTTGCCGGGAGCCTGTTGCTCGATACTCGAGGTCGGGCGCTGGGCATCAATACCACCTATTCGCGGGGTCGTGAAGCCGTTACCATTCCCGCGACGACGGTCGAGCGCGTAGTAGACCAAATGCTGCAAGGAGGACGAGTTACGCGAGGATACCTGGGTGTCGGATTGCAGCCGGTGGAATTGAACCCCCAGTTGAAACAGTCGCTCAATCTGGGCCAGGACATCGGCGTGCTAATTGTGAGCGTGGAAACGGACAGTCCAGCCGAACGGGGCGGGGTACTCATCGGCGATATTGTATTAACGCTGGAGGGTTCAGAAATTTCCAGCGTACAAGCCCTGAGAGCGCATCTGAGCCCGGAGCGAGTGGGTCAACCCATTACGGCACGGACGATCCGGGGCGGACAGCTCATCGAACTGACCCTGACGGTCGGTGAACGCTAGTGTTTGGGAGGAAATTTCATTGATTCGCGTTCTCATCGCCGCTCGTTCGTCGATCGTGCAGGCAGGGTTGGAGGCGATGATAACCCGCGAACCAACGCTCCAAGTAGTCGGACGGATTGCCGCTCTGGCAGCGCTGGAGTCATCCTTGCGCTCTGGACGCCCCGACGCGATCGTACTGGAAGCGGCCCTGCTAACTGACACCAGTCTCGAAACGCTCGCGGTTCTTCAAGAGGAAGTTGCGATCGCCCTCTTGGTTGCGCCGACCGAATCTTATTCTGCGACAGCGCTGCTGCCGTTGGGGGTTAAAGCCATTCTCCCCAACGACGTTACGGCCGAGGAACTGATTCTGACTGTGGAGGCAATTGCGGTAGGTTTGGTAGTTTTGCATCCCGATGTATCCGGTTCTCTGCTTCATGAACTACCCTCATCGAGCGGGTCGGAGTTACCCGACGGTCTTGTTGATATTCCGCTCACTCCCCGCGAACTAGAACTGCTGCAACTGTTAGCAACGGGGCTGGGGAACAAAGCGATCGCCCGAGGGATGAACATCTCCGAGCACACCGTCAAGTTCCACATCAGCTCAATTTTTTGCAAGCTCAATGCTTCCAGCCGCACGGAAGCGGTCATGCTGGGAATGCGCCGGGGATTAATTTTTATTTGAGAGTGCTGGCAGCGGTGAGGACAACCGTTCGGGAAATGAAACTGCTGCAATTTGGTATTTTAAAGTTAGAAACCGCATAAGAACAATCAACCATCTCCGAATTAAACATGGATCGATTTGAATTTCAGCTAGCAATGCTGCAAAAAGGAGCCGAAGAACTAGAGAAAAAAATAGCTAACTTCAGTACAATTTTGCAGCAGTTAAAAACTGCTGCAATTACCATTTGGGTAGCGTTAATCGGTTGGGTGTTTGCCAGCAAAATAGATGCGTTGGTCCCGCTGGGATACGTTATAATTTTTGGTTTTTGGTTTTTAGAAGCTACATATTGGAGAGTACAATTTTATTATATGCAAAGAGCCGCTGAAGTTACCGAGTTCTTGAATGATGAAAGGGCTTTAGATGAAAGTTTTAATACTCGTTCGGTACCAAAAGGTTTAGTTCACCCGCTCGGTTCTTTGAAAATATTTAAAATGCCTTCTTTGTCAAGAGCTATGTGCGCTCCATCAATCTATATTTTTTATACCTTTTTGTTGGCTGTTAATTCAATTGTTTGGTTGATAAGTCTTAAAATAGCTCTCTAACTGGGCAGAATCCGAACGTGCGATCGACCGAACAATATCTTTCATCCCAACTAACTAGAAGTAGACGCATCGCCACCACCTATGAAAAAGTATCTCAATCTCGCCACCGCCCTCATCCGCATCATCCCTCAACCACCAACTCCCAAAATCGGTCCTGCTCCTCCGGGCTAAGCTCGGCCCAAAGTTGCTCCCCCGAAACTTTGCCGCTATCGCAGAGGAGTTTGATAGCTGCCGCCAAGTTTTTGGCGAAGATTGGATCATCTCTCTCCACAACTAAACGGATAAAATCCAGGCATTCAAGCTGGGTAAGTGGATCATGATTCATGGCTGGGGTATAGCCGCACTACGGGCAAAATAGGACACGACGTAAAGTTTTGTAACAAATATAAGACAAAATGACTTGAAGTAGCAAAGCCTGAAATGCTTAGCAGTAAAAGATTTCCGCTGTTTGGGTCTGTACGGAGGCAGAGTATAACCACTACTCTGTCTCCTACAGCCAATCAGCCCCAAAAAGCTAGTATGGATGTCGCTTAAATCTCCTTTAATTATTGAACGGATTATAGTAAAATATGACATTAGTCATTCCGAATTGGGGATTGTCGTCCCAAGATAGTAATACTCCATCTCCTAAATCATAGCTATAATGACGAAAACCTTCGTAATCTTTCCACGAAGCTTTACTAAGGTCTTTCTCCACAGGAAATGGGTAGCCAAAAACATACTCAAATACTTGTTTTATATCTATTTCACCTCGGTTTCCCTCCTCCCTAACAGGGTCTAAAAATACTTGGCAGGATAGCGAAGGGCCCGAAGGTTGGCCGACAAAACCGACCGAAAAATTTATATTTTTAGGATAAGTTGAACTGCACAAACGCTCAATAGCTGTTGAAGCATAAATTACACCAAAACCGACGTATATAGGAATTCCAAAGTAATTTTCTATGATTGTCGGGGTGAGATTGAAGATCGAGCGCGGTGTTGCAGTCCCTGCAATGCTAACAGCAATGTACTCTGGCGCAACGGTATAAATCCTTAAGGCGCGACACAATAAAGCTGCTACTTCACCTCTCGTAGCGTTTTGATTGGGTCTAAGCTTTCTGACATTAGGATAGTTGACAACAATCGCTCTTTGAGTTGCTGTTGCCATCACATTTTTAGCATAATTGGGAATTTCTGCCGCATCATCGAAGGCATCCTTTAAAGTTGCTTCTGGCGATTGAGGAATTTGTAAATTGATAACTGATGCAATCACTGTAATAGCTTCCACGCGCAAAATAGGCTGTTCTGGCCGAAAAGTTCCATCGGGATAACCGCTAAAAAATCTCTTTTTAGAAACTGTTTGAATGAATTGCCAAGCCCAGTGATTCTTAGGAACGTCTTTAAAGGTAACTGCTTTCTGCACTTCTGGAGACTTGCCAAAAGCGCCAACCATTAAAGAAGCAAACTCGGCACGGGTGAGGGGTGATTCCGGGCGAAATTTACCATCAGCATAACCTTTGACCAGTGACCGTTCCGCCAATTTAACTATACATTCTTTCGCCCAATAATTTTCAATATCTGAAAACATACTTTGTGCCTTTATGTCCTGTGTGGCTTCCCCAAAAATATTCTAAAAGGCATCACCGTGCCCAAACGGGAAAATTGTACGAATCGAGCGAAAGCTTTATCTAGTAAGCATCTTAGCCACTCATGTTCATATTTGGAATTTAAAGCAGGCAAGCGGTTTTGGCACGGTGATGCCTAGTTGAGCAATTACCAATTTTTTAATTTTTAATGGTTGAGCGCGGATCGATCGCAGGTTTGCGATCCACTAAACGGATTTGATTTTGCTTCACCACTACTGTCACCAGCGGTAGGGAACGCTTAGCAGGGCCTTTAATAATTCGACCTTGAGCGTCGAAGTGAGAACCATGACAGGGACATTCAAAGCGCGATCGCTCTGTTTTCCACTCCACAGTACACCCTAAATGCGTACACACAGGATTAATACCATATTCCGCAATCTTCGGCCCCTCATTAATCACCAAATAAGCAACTTTTGGCAATCCTTTCACCAGTACAGGAATCCCCGCTTTTGCGTTAGGAAGGAATGCAGAAACCTCAATAGGTTTTTCCTCACTATCTTCTGCCCTTACTCCCGGCAGATAATTTTCACACTGGGAATTGTAGGGAAATGCAGAACAAAGCTTTTCTAAGTCAACTTTTTCTTCGCTTTGTCCCGCTGTGGGAAAAAGTAACCCAATAGCAAGGCTTCCCGCTGTCCCAGTCACCATATATTGCAAGAATTGTCGCCGATTTCTGACCATAGTGTGAGCCGAATGCCTTGGCTGTGAATAAGTCAAACTTCTTAAGGATTTTTTACCTTAATTTGTGTAATCATAGCACTCTGCTAACCATCAGTGCTATACATTTTAGACATTGAGAGCCAGGTAATTTTTCTGGCTCTTCTAGAGTAGTTATGACAAATTAATAACAAAAAAGAGTTAGTAAGCAAAGTAATTTTAAAATTCAATTAACTAAAGTTCTTTCCTGAAGCTTGACTCAAGGGGTATTTTATGGTATAAATATTTTAATCTTGAACCATAAAAACAAATTTTTAAGAAAATGCCATCTAACTCACTGCTTCAGTTTATGGCGTTGCTTAATCAGGGTATGAAAAAAATAATTTTAAAATCCAGAAGCTTTGTAGACGCTGGTTTTTATGAATTGCATATTTAGCCTTTCATACTGTACTTTTTATATATTTGACTTGTGAAACAACTCGAACTATTTCCCCCACAAAAAACCGCTGGATTTATTTGTGGTTCATAAAAATCTGGCAAGAGTTTTCCTGTTTTTTTTACCCAATTAATAATTGTAGTGTGATGCACATTCTTGACTCTTTCAATTGCTCGAAAACCCATGCCATTAACATACATTTTTAGGCATTCACGTTTCACTTCTTCGGAGTAGCCTTTTTGAGCTTGATAATCATCTATAAATTGTCTCTTACATTTGACACAGATATAATTCTGTTTGCCTTTTTTATGACCATTTTTATTGATATTAGTTGACTGACATTCAGGGCATTGCATAATGTTGTATTTTAATGAGTGTTATTTTTTGGTACTCGCACGACCACTTCATCATATCCTAATTCAGCAACGCCACAGCGGTTGAAGTTGGAGTCAGAGCTGATTTACAAATGGCGGTCGCCCTTTAACAAAGAATGCTGGCAATGGTGGGGGCAACCCTTTGGGAAATGAAAAGCACGGAACTCCGCGCTTTTGGTGGGGGCTGCATGAAAGTAGCGATCGCTTTTTCTTGGTAAGCTTTAGCTATTGGAAGCGTTGGTTATTCTGGATGCGAGCGCTATTTTCCTGATGACTTGAATTTTGTCTGGATGGGCGCGATCGCCGTAGTAGACTTGATGGGTGTTGAGAAATATTCTACTCATAACCTAGATTGTAATAATTTATTAACTTTTGGCCTACTGCAATTTTTAGAATAATTGTTATATATAGAGAAAAAAATATCACTTTTTGGGAGGAAACAGCACTGTGAGTTTTCGAGAACGTCCTATTATTTCACTTCCCCAATCCCAGGAAGCATTAGTGCTGAATTTTGTTGCCCTTGCGGGATTAGCCGTTATCCTCACAATTGCGATTCGTAGTTGGTTGGCTTTACCAGAGATATTCCCTATTCACTTTAATCTTTCAGCACAACGGTTTTTTTTTTACGCCAAGCTTTCTTAGCTCGTTAGCTTATACGAATTCAGGATAAAGATACACAGAAGCGTGGGAAATGTGTAGTGAAATTTAATATAAGATGCAAAAAGGGAAATAAGAAACCTGCTATTGTATTGATTTTCTTGTCTGGTTTGTTATCCGTACCCTTAAGATTGCCGATGTCCCCAAACACATGGCGCTCGTCTCGCAAGGCAGCCCGCTTTTCCTCGGAACGATCGCAGAAAATATCGCTTACGGTCGCCCGGATGCGAGGCTCTCCGATATTCGGGAGGAGGCGGTTGAATCTGGGGCAGCCGAGTTCATCGAAACCTTGCCGGAGCAGTATACGCATCTCCACCACCCATGAAAAAGTACCTTAACCTCGTCACCGCCCTCATCGCATCACTCAAACCAAAATCTCAATCACCCGCAATCGACACCTACGGTCAATCCACACTCACCGACGAACAGCAGCAAGCTCTGATGGAATGGTTGTTCGCCAGTTTGATGAGTGTTGGGTATTTCGCCAAAGCTCATCTCATCTGGGATGACGGACAGGATAGGGAACGGGAGATATTCACGGCATTGATGAGAAACGAGCCAATCTTTCTGTACCGCCAAGGAGCGCGACCTTCACCAATTGTTGAAGGATATTGCTGGCGACTGATTGGCGAACATCCGAGTTTGAGGGTGTATCAGTTGGAGGTGGAAGTTGAAGGAGAGTAAAAGCGATCGATGATTTTGAAGTGATCGATTAAAAATTACTGAGATTCGGGAAGTCCTTAGTTTCAGCCAACACCAACTGTACAATCACAGTAAAGCTGAGAAACCACCGCCATGACCGACTCGATCGCCACCCAACTCCAACAAGCTTCCGAGGGCTTGCTCTTCCTCAGCGAATCCGACGCTCCCTTTGAGGTCATTGGCCGGCACAAGGAGAACTCACTCCGACGAAGCTGCTGCAACCGACGAATCATCGACCCGACTTTCTACATCGCGCCACTCCTTTTTTCCCAACAGAATCCTTATATCACTTTGACTCTACACAGAAGCCTTGAGAAGCAACCTGGTCTACGAATGCTTCTTCTAGGTCAGCAATTCTACGCTCATCTGGCTCATCAGGATTCGGTTGAGCCTGGGGTGGCTGATAAGTTCCTTCTTTAATTGCATTACAGACCTGATTGGCTTTGCCAATTAGAGCATCCGGGTCAGACTGCTCCAAAATCTCCTTTCCTGCGGGATGGCTTTGGAGTTTTTCGTAAAAATTCCGAAGAAATTGAGCCTTTCGCTCTGCGGGTGAAAGGACACGAGCCTTCAGAATGGTACGACCACACATTTTTCCCAAATCAATGATTCGCCGATCAGGCATTACTACATAACAAAGCAGATCGATATCTTCTGCCTGAACCCGATCGGCGAGCACTCCACTTACTAACAATCCCACACACAATATGACAGCTTTCACTTTGCCGATAAACTTCATTGTAGTTTCCATCACAGAGACTAAATATATAAAACTATCCCTGGCTCATGCACCAGTGAAGACCTGGTAGATCAAGACAAAGGTTAACCCCGAGTGTTTTTCAACCAGGTCAAGAAGATTTACTGGTTATCTACCTTGGCTTCAATCACGCTTTGAGTGCTTGAAGATACGGCTGATAAAAAGTTATACCCTGTTCTTTGCTCCAGAGTGTCTACACTTATTCGATAATTCTGCCAAGGAGTAGTGCGAACACCTTGAGTATTGGGGATGTCAACCGCGATAACTCTGGTTGATGTGTTTACTCCACTAGCACCTGACCCTGGATTATCTAACACAACAATGACTTTCCAGGTTCTCGCGGGAACTGTAATCGAATAACTACTATTGGTTGCTGCTGGAAAAGAACACTTGTTGCCATTGCTCCCAGTGCCACAACTTCCATAGCCACCAGAAATTATGTACAGTTCTTTTCCCTGCGACACTAGACTACGCAAGTAGTTCTCCAGATTTGCCCAAACTCCCTGATTGTTATCTGGGGCTTGAGGAATCATATTGGTCATCAAGAATGTCGATGAGTTGCTGGATACCGTGTTGGTACGATCCGCAGAAGGGGTCATATGACCACGATCAAAGCCACTGCCAGAGTAATCACTCCCAGACACTCGGTAGAAGGTGCTGGGTAGAGTTGTGTCCGCTCTGAAATCATCTTGGCGGGGAGTAGACCCCAACCAGGAATTATTCAACTGCCAGCTCACCCAATTGGGAATGCGCTTATTGTTATTGTATGAGAGAGCATACTGAGATTTGACCAGTAGATAGTTAGTTGGATAACTGGTGCTAGTGACGGCGTTGCTGGGATTGCCCATTGTCAGGTGTGCACTGACTGAAGATTGAGACTGGGCAACTTTAGAAGAAAAGATAAAAGGAAGTGCAGCAATACTGGCAGCACCAATTAAGCCCACCGACTTGAACCATCCTAGAGCTCGCATAGAATATTCCCTGATTGTGTAATTGGGTAATAAATTGAACAAAAAATGACCCAAGGCGGATTATCAGGTGTCCCGAATGGGAAGTAAAGACAACAGGATCACATTCATTGATTATTTTTGTAGATTTATAAAACCCATTTGGGATCTCTGATGGTGAACTAAGATTAGGAATAAATACCCTACTCTAGTAACTTAACTGACTGATAGCGGCACCTCATCGAGCTACTACGACTCCAAAGGAAGAAAACCACACCCCCTCGTTGGTAAAAAAGACCAATTTAGAATGGCATCTTTTATTAACTGAAGAATGGCTGTAACGGGTATGTTCTCCTCAAAGGCTTGTCGCCTGCTAGACCGTATTCTGGCATTACAAGCAGTAGCGTACTCATGGAGTTAGTGGCCAAATAATTACAATCCGACTGCGAATCGATATTATACCAAGCTGTCAACAGCGATCGGCTCAAGAAGAAAAGTACGCGAGTTTTTAACCAGTAAATAGTCAGTCTTTAATCTTAGCGTGAGACTATACTCGCAAAGCTGAAAATATTTGACTTCAGCAGTATAGAGGGGTGACTTAACGTGGCAGCAATTAACGGCACATCAGGGAATGACACATTAAGCGGGACGCTCGCAGCGGACTTGATTTCTGGGTTGGGGGGCGATGACGCCATCTCCGGTCAGGAAGGAAATAATCGCCTTTTTGGTAATCGAGGCAATGACTTTTTATTGGGCGGTGCGGGAAATGACGCACTCAACGGCGGTCGAAACCGCGATACCCTTCAAGGTGGCGAAGGAGACGATTTTCTCTCCGGCGACCTCGACCGCGATATTTTGACTGGCGGTGGTGGTAAAGATATTTTCGCGCTCGGGCGGATCGGAACGCGCACCACAGGCGGTTCCCAACTAGAAAATGCCGATCTCATCACCGATTTTGTTAAAGGTCAAGACTTAATCAGTCTAAGCGGCATCTCCCCGGCAAACATCGATATTTCTAGAGGTACGGGTAATTCCAGCAACAGCATTGTTCTGCGAGATACAGGAACTAACGAATTTCTCGCGATTTTGGAGGGAGTCAACTCCTTTGATGCAGGAGATTTCACTGTGGCCCAAAACCCAGTTCCGGGAGTTCGCTTTTCTAGCTTCAACGCTTCTTTGAACCGCAGTAGTGCAGGTCGATTAATTACAGATTTATCCACTCCCAACAACCAGCAAGCAAAGAATGTCGCTGAAACAATTCAGCGGGTAAATCCAGATGTTTTGTTAATTAACGAATTTGACTACGACAGCAGCAACACATCGCTAAATTTGTTTCAGCAAAACTATCTGTCACTCAGTCAAAATGGCGCAACTCCTGTTAATTATCCTTTTCGCTACACTGCCCCTTCTAACACTGGCATTGGTTCGGGTTTAGATTTAGACAATAACGGTTCCGCTGTCACACAAATTGGCTCAAACGGATACGGCAACGACGCTTTCGGATTTGGGGATTTTCCAGGACAATACGGAATGGCTGTGTACTCAAAATATCCCATTGATACTGCCAATATTCGCACTTTTCAAAACTTCCTTTGGAAAGATATGCCGGGAGCATTTTTGCCAGATGACTCATCTACCCCCGCCGCAAATGACTATTACTCGCCTGCTGAATTAAACGTGTTTCGCCTTTCATCCAAAAGTCACTGGGATGTGCCAATTAATATCAACGGCGAGATGGTTCACGCCTTAGTCAGTCATCCGACCCCGCCTGTATTTGACGGCTCTGAAGATAGAAACGGCAAGCGAAATCATGATGAAATTCGCTTGTGGGCAGATTACGTTACTCCAGGCAAAGGTAGTTATATTTACGATGATCGCCGCACAGTTGGCGGACTTGCCCCCAATGCTAGTTTCGTAATTATGGGCGACCACAATGCCGATCCTGTTGATGGGGATAGTTTTGACAATGCGATTTTGCAGTTGTTAAATAACTCGCGAGTAAATACAGGAGTCACTAGCGCAATTCCTGCAAGTTTAGGCGGGATTCAACAAGTATCAGACGGCGGTAATAATGTCAACCAAAAAGGCAATCCGGCTTTTGATACGGCGGATTTTGGAGATGCGGGAACGGCTTCGGGAAATCTGCGAGTTGATTATGTTTTGCCGTCGGCTGACTTGCCAATTAATGATGCGGCGGTATTTTGGCCTTTGACAACAGATCCGCTGTACAGATTGGTGGGCGATCGCCAAACTGCGGAAAATACTCCTACTTCTGACCACAGTTTAGTTTGGGCAGATATTGCTGTTGGCGATCGCTCTCCCCGCACCAGTGTCAGAAATATCAACTTCATCGGACAAGCTACTTATCCAACAGGTTCCGTCACTGTAGAAGGAACTCAAGTCGGCGGACTTTCTGGCATTGATTACGACCAAATTAACAACCGCTATTACAGTATTTCTGACGACCGTTCGGACAGAAATCCGGCGCGATTCTATACTCTCAACATCGATTTAAGTTCTGGTTCGCTATCTAGTTCCGGGATTAATTTCTCTGGGGTGACAACTCTGCTCAACCAAAACGGTCAACCTTTTGCTACTAATACTCTCGACCCGGAAGGCATTGGTTTAACGAGTAACGGCACTGTGTTTGTTTCCTCAGAAGGCGAAGTTAGTAACTTGGCTGGTAGACTTCAGAGTCCATTTGTCAACGAGTTTGCTTTAGGGACAGGTCGCCAGTTGCGACAATTACCCGTGCCCTCAAAGTTTGTACCAGTTATAGCTCCAGCAGATGCACCAACAGCGGGAATTCGCAACAATTTAGCTTTTGAAAACCTGACAATTACTTCTGATGGGAAATTCTTGTTTACAGCAACGGAGAATGCTTTAGTGCAAGATGGGCCAGTCGCGACAACTAATACTGGTTCGCGATCGCGCATCCTCAAATACAATTTAACCACAGGACAGCCGGAACAAGAATTTGTTTATCTAACCGATCCGGTAGCAGTTCCAGCAGTTCCAGAGACAGCTTTTAATACTAACGGTTTAGTAGAACTGTTAGCATTAGATAATCGCGGCACTTTCTTAGCACTAGAACGCTCTTTTTCAACAGGTGCACCCGGCACGGGAAATACCATCAAACTCTACGAAGTCCGGCTAAACGGAGCCACTGACATCAGCGGCATTAATTCGCTGAGTGCTATTAACATTAATACTGTCAGACCTGTTGAGAAACGCTTGCTGCTCAATTTTGACAGCTTGCGTTTGCCGACAGGCTTAGATAATGTTGAAGGTATGACTTTGGGGCCAGTGTTGCCGAACGGACAACAATCTTTAGTGCTAGTGAGCGACAATAATTTTAGCGCTACCCAGTTTACTCAAATATTAGCTTTTGGGCTGGCTTTGGAGAATGAAACTCCCAGGCAATCGCAGTCACTAGATATTTTGACTGCTGGTGGTACGATCGCGGGGGCAATTCCAGAAGACGATAACATCGACAGTGCTTTTATAACAGAACTCAAAACAGTTTCTGGCTTGATGGGGTTCGATACCGAGCAGAATTTTGCGATCGATCCCACAGCAATAAATTTCCCTGGAGTTGGCGCACTTAGGCAACCTGGCAGCCAAATAGCTGCTGAGCAAAATGTTTCTTTATCTCTGCCTTCTGCCTTCGGAATGGGCTCTTTTTAGTCTCGGTAGAACTCAGGTCTTGTTTAAAAGAGCAAATCCTGTTTCTGTACGGGCAATTAATTGGACATCGCCAAATTTATGGAGAGACGCCATCTCCTTGTCTCCACCAAGGGTTTTCAATGACGCATAATTCTTTTCTGGAGAGGTCTATGAATTGCCCTGGTCAAAAAGGTAATACTTCTTTGAAGCGTTGGATAGGAAACCAAATCATGCCTTACCCAACACTCGCTGCTTAAAGCTGCTTGTTGGGCAGCAGTGGGGTAGGCATAAATATTGCGCTCGGCATTGTTCATCAATCGTGCAAATCTGAGTTTTCTACCCAAAATCTGAGTAATTTCTGAACATAATTGCTAATTGACAAATGCTTCTCTAGGTTAAGTTGTCAGGGATGGCTTGCAAAAGGTTACAAGTTTGCTCCGGTGTCACGTCGGCGACGGTTATACAGCGTGTAGAAGCTATTGGTGAAGCTTTGCTTGCTCACAGGGCATAAGGAGCGCGTTGGCTCTTCTTTACTGGTGAGGTCGTGACAATGGAACGAAGGATGGTCACAGAAGGGACATTACATGGACTAGCTCCCTGATCTTTATCCCCTCTGTATGACCAAACCCACACTTCTTTTTTGTACCATCGGTTTTGTTATACAGTCTTCTGGCATTAGGAGTGTTCGTCATCAAAACCTAAAGCCTTTTTTATAATCAGAAATAAAGCTTTATAATTCATAATGTAAACGCAACTGCTGTTATCGTATGACTATTGCTGAAACCTTGACTCAAGCCAGCCAGGGGCTACTCATGCCAAGTGAATCTGAGTATCCTTTTGAGGTATTTATCTGGAAAGACGTGGAATTGACTCCAGAAAAAATCTTGGAGTTAACCCATTACCCTCCCGCAACCTCGATCGAGCAAGTTGAGCTGGACTATTTCTTTCGCAATGTCGCCACCGAAAAAGACTGGCACGATGATATCCAGAGAGAAAATGTTGCAAAATTTAAAAATCTGGTTCAGGTTATCAAAGACAATTTAGCCGAGATCCGGGTCTACCGAATCGGCACTATCGAGGTAAGTGTCTATATTGTCGGTAAGACCAATGATGGAGTAGCTGTACTGGCAACCAAAGTAATCGAAACTTAAGCAAATATCTTTTAAAATTCTTGGAGCTCAAACCTCAGTTATCCTGCTGCCCCTGCTTTTAGAACAAAATTTTCAGTCCTGGTGCAGGGTTAGATTCGAGAGGGGCATCACTATGCTAGGAGTGTTTAGGGTTGACGACTTCTTTGCGATCATCGCCACTCAAGAAGACAATTGGCACGATGAAGAGGAACGGGAAATAGTAAAGCGGTTTCAGAACTTAGTGAACACACTCAAGCAAAACCTATCGCAGTTGCAGGTTTACCGAGTTGGCGATCGCAGCATCGATGCCTACATCGTTGGGGTGGCTCAAAATGGCGATTGGGCGGGGCTGTCAACTCAGGTAGTGGAAACTTAACAGTTTTTCAGCCTCAAGGTAGAGAAAAAAGCTCGGGCAAACAGTGAAACTTAAGCAGTTTTAATCAACCCAGAGGAATCTATGGCTCAATCTTACACAGTTAAAGAAGGCGATACGCTTTACGACATTGCCGCCCAATTCTACGGCGACGGCGACGAATGGGAACAGATTTATCTAGCAAACCAAGAAGTTATTGGAGACAACCCCGATTTAATTGAACCCGGACAGCAATTAACTATTCCTGACAAATAGCTTTTACTGGCTGTCTACTTTCCCCTCAATCACTTGCTGAGTCTGGGGCGGCACGTTGGACAAAAAATTCAGCCCCGTCTCCCGCTCTACTTGCTTCACCGAAACCCGAAAGCTTTTCCATCCCCTGCCCTTGACGCTGGCATCGTTCGGCATCATCACAGCGATCGTCCTGGTGTTTGCGGTAACTCCCCGCATCCCCAAGCCCTGTCGGTCTAATACTGCGATGACTTTCCAAGTCTTTGTTGGCACCGCAATCTTTTCTGTTCGGCCGATCGCGCCTTGCTTCCCGACGGGGCCGGCAATGATGTAAAGCTCTTTGCCTTGACTAACCAATTCGCGACAATATTCCTCCAGATCGCCCCACACACCTCTATTGAGTTCTGGCACTTGGGGCATCATATTGCTCATCAAAAAGGTAGCGCTGTTGTCGGGTTCGTTGCGAGTTCTATCGGCGCTCGGCGCAACGTGTCCCCGGTCGTAGCCACTGCCGCTGTAATCGGTCGGGCGGACTTTATACCAATTTGCTGGCAGCGCATCGTCAGGGCTGAAATCGTTTTTGCGATCGGCTGCACCAATCCAAGATTTATTGAGCTGCCACGATACCCAGTTAGCGGTGTGCGTTTTGTTGTTGTAGCTCATCACGTACTGCGGCTTCACCATCAAATAGTTATCCGCGCTGGCAACACTCGAAGCTGCATTGCTAGGATTGCCCAGCAGCAAGTTGGGGTTGTTGGTGGCGGATACAATTGGTTCTCGCGTTCCTGGTTTTAGTGTTGGTTGCTGCACCCTTGGTTTCTCGCGCACTTGAGGAAGCCGAGACGGTGGCGATGGCGCTGTCAGGTTACAGCCGCTAACAATCCCTACCAATACCAGAGCGATCGCCCACCCTTGATAAACTTGCTTCATTGCTCTTACTCCCCAACTTGTTCGTCTCCCCTACCCTGCAAGCTTACAGCGGCATGAGGTACAGATTCCTACTAATTATCCGTTTACCCGTTACCTCAACAAACCTAATGCTTACTGTATTCATTAATTAAGTAATGCAGTAAGTGATGCAGTAAGTAATTAAGTTATTAATTTGGCTTGGCAGTAAATTAGAAAGACAAACAGCTCAAAAGCACAGCAGCCGTACAACCAGGCAACAACACAACACAGAGACAGATTAAGTCGCGCAGCAAGGCAATCGAGTTTTGGTAGTGGATGCCTCAACAAGCGCTATACTTGCTGCATTAAATATTTCAGTAATGCAGTAATCAGTGCAGTAAGTAATCATGGCAGCAATTATCGCGTTCGTTAACCAAAAAGGGGGCTGCGCCAAAAGCACCACAGCCGTACATTACGCCCGTTGGCTGGTGCATCAGGGCAAGCAAGTGTTGATAGTAGATGCTGATGCTCAGCGGTCTAGTTCCCAGTGGTGCAGCAGAATGGAACCGAGCATCCCCACTCAAGTAATCCAAAGTCCCGATGACCTCTTAGACCAGTTGACTGACTTAGCGGCTAACGTTGATTACTTGGTAGTGGACGGCCCTGCTGGATTGAGCGAAGCAACCAGGGCAATCTTGATGAGAGCAGACTTAGCGGTGGTGCCGGTGCAGCCGAGCGGTATTGACGTACAATCAGCCGCCGATGCGGTGAGACTTATCAAACAAGCGCAATCGGTGAGGCAAGGCCCGCCCCAAGCGGTGATGTTCCTCAGCCGCGCGGTGAAGGGGACAAAGCTCAAAACCGAAGCAATGGAGCTGTTGGGAAAACTTGCCCCCACCATCAAAGTGCTCAAATCGGTGATTCATCAAAAACAAGTGATTGCTGATTCTTCGGGTCAAGCAGCGACTGTGTGGGATTTGGGCGGTCAACCTGCCAAAGATTCTGGCACAGAGTACAGCCGACTGTTTAAGGAAATCATGGGAGCGCTGAAATGAGTACCAAGAAACGTAAACCACTGGGTAGCGCGATCGAAGAATTTGTTTTCGGTACAAACGAAGCTGCATCACCCCCAACACCACCAGAAATTGTATCGTCAGCAGCAACGCCCACAGCATCGCTAACACCGGAAAGTGCATTGCCAGTCGCCACACCACTGAAACCGGAAGCATTGGCATTACAACCAGTTTCTATTCAATCAAAGGAGCCTAGCTTAATGAGCAAACTCCAAGCACCTGATAAAGAAGCCACGGTCAGGTTTACGGTGGATATGTCCGAAACTCTGCACCGCAAGCTGTCGATGTTGGCAGCCAGGACTGGGCGCAAGAAAGTGGATATTGTGCGGATGTTGTTGGAGGATGGGCTTAAGGAGGTGGAGGGGTAAGGATTCTGTTGATATTGATGGCGATCGCTGTACGGGCGAGCGTGGCGATCGCTTTTTCAGGTGAGCTGGACTGAAATAAGTTTTAAGTTCAAACAAAGCCCTAATTGGCTTTATATGATGTAGTCTGAACCCCTCTATTATGTTGCAGCCCGCACACAAATTTATGTCTGGCCACATCACAAGTTTTTGAATAATATCCGTGAAGATTGGAGTACAAAAGACTGATTCTGTATCAAAAAACATTTCCTTAATTTAGATGGCTGGAGCTATTCACAACGGTTGTTCCCTTTGAGAAGGCAGCTCTTCTGGCAGCGGGATAAACTCTGTCTCTTGAGGAACTTGACCGAACCGCCCCTCTTTCCAATCGAGTTTGGCTTGCTCAATGCGCTCGCGCCGGCTCGAAACAAAATTCCACCACTTATGCCGCTCGCCGACAGGTTCGCCGCCAATCACAATACAGCGAGCCGTGCCTGAAGCAGAAATGTTTGCCGATGTGCCTGAAGTTAGAACCGCCAACCGATGCTGTTCTAAAGGCACTCCATCGATCGCAAGCCCCTCTGTTACGCTGTAAACCGCCTGTTCGCTGTAATTGCCCGGTAAGGTAAATTGCGAGCCTGGAGTCAGTTGCACGTCCAGATAAATCATGGGTGAAAATATTTGGACTGGGGAAGTGCGACCGTAAGCATCGCCCGCAATCAGGGCGAACGAAACTCCTGCATCCTCCCAAGCGGGCAGCTCGGTTGCTGGATGGTGCCGAAACCAAGGTTCTGTTTCTTCGTATTCGTCGGGAAGTGCTATCCAAGTTTGGATGCCGTGCAGGATGGCTTCAAAGCTGCGCTCGCTGTCTGGCGTGCGTTCGGAGTGGACGATGCCTCGCCCTGCCGTCATCCAGTTCACCGCGCCGGGATGGATTTCTTGAACGCTGCCGACACTGTCGCGGTGCAGCAAAACCCCTTCAAACAAGTAGGTGACGGTTGCTAAGTTGATGTGGGGATGCGGTCTGACATCGACACCCTTACCTGGTGGAAACACCGCAGGGCCGAGATGGTCAAAAAAGATAAACGGGCCAACCAGCGTGAGAACGTCTGAGGGAAGCAGGCGGCGGGCTTGGAATCCACCCAAATCTTGAATGTGCGGCTCGATGAGATGCTGGATGCTATCCGTCATGATGTTGGTGAAGTTGCGAATGCTAAGCCTGTGTCAAGAGTGCATTATACAAAAAGCTATCCCTAGAAAGTTGTATCGGTGAGTATTTCAATTGTTTAAACTTTCCCAACGGAAAGCCGCTGTAGAGTGTCGAGTTCTCAAGCAGCTTTCTGGTTACGAGACAATGGAGAGTTCGTCAGTGACTCGAATGCGACCTTTGACCAAGGAGCGGATCAGGCGGTCGAGCGAGCAGCGTTCTTCTTCGCTGGTGGACTCATCGAGGATGGCAGCCATCATGCCGTAGCGGTCAGCTTTAGTGAGGCGGTGAGTATCGGTGACAGTGGCTATTAATTCGTTGATGGCGCCGGGGAGAAGGTTGAGGGGAGACATGGGATTACTTTGAACTCGACACCTCAATCATCTCCTTGTTTCCCTTAAGAGCAAGTGATAGTGCTGCTATTTTTCCGTGATAATACTGAATGTGTTGGGTAAGCCAAGTCCGCGTTACAAGCGATCGAAGTCACAATAACCCAGTCGATCTGCGGAGCAACTAGAACTTTTGGCGCTGCTGAAATTAGGTATGGTTGATGCGCTGAGCAATTCATAAAAAACAATTCAACCCAAGTCGTATTCAGCAATATTCGCCTCGCGCGATCGCACTTATCATACCTCGATCCAGCGGAAGCTGCACCAACAGCATCGTCCGTAAAACCGCTCGCGCTGGAAACACAGCCAATGGAACGGAAGCTCTACCGCCATCCGCAAAACCAATAGCATCGCTAACATCGGAAACACTGCCAGCAGCGGAAGCTGCATTGCCAGCACCAGCACCGCCAATACCGTCCGCACCCGTGCCCGAACCCATCCCGTTCAATAAAAGGAAAGTAGCCTGACTCACCGCCTCCAAGCAACCGATAAATAAGCGACGGTCAGGTTTACTGTGGATATGTCCGAAACTCTGCACCGCAAACTGTCGGTGTTGGCAGCAAAGACAGGGCGCAAGAAAGTGGATACTGTTGGAAGATGGGTTAAAGAAGAGGCTTAGCGGTAAGGATTCTCTTGATTTTGTGCGATCGCTGTAATCCGAGAGTGGCGATCGCTTTTGCTCTCCTGAATTGGCAGGTCGTTAATGCTGGCAATACGCCACCGCATGAATCCGTGTTCGTCGAACTCCCAATTTTCATTACCGTAGGAACGGAACCAGTTGCCAGTATCATCATGTTATTCGCAAGCAAACCGGACAGTCATTCGGTTATCCCAAAAGTCCAAAGCTCCTTGATAAGACGGTAGTCCAATTCTTTAAGCCATTTACGTGTCAAGAACTGTACGATCGCATCGCGACCAGATAGAAATTCACAGCGGTTGCGCCAAACGCTATCTGGCGTGTAAGCGAGTGATACTCGTTCTGGGTTACGAGTGTTCCAAGCATATAAATGCGCTTCGGACTTTTTGGATGGCGGATTCATTATCAAAAGGCGGCAGCGGTAGTCGAGGATTTTCGGGGTTGTTCATAGTGTGGTAGCGTAAAATAAGTAGCATTTCAAGTGTTTCTATGAGCTAATTCCCACCTAAAAGGGGCGCTTTACTCTGGTTTATTTCTCCCTCATTGAGTGCTTTGAGTTGAGTCCAAAGTGGACTGTACATAGCCCACTTGGAAGATTACTGGCTACTTTTAGAGCGCTTCAAATCTGTGCCATACCGCCATCAACAAACAGCTCGATGCCGTTGACAAAGCTGCTGTCGTCACAAGCGAGAAAGACAACGGCTTTGGCAATTTCATCGGGCGTCCCTACTCTTCCCAGTGGGATGGTGGCGGCTTGGCTATCTACGAATTCCTGCAACTGCTCATCACTCAGTCCCAAGTGATCGTAACCAGGAGTAGGAACTACGCCTGGGCTAATGGCGTTAACTCGGATATGGCGCTCTTTGAGGTCGAGCGTCCAATTACGGGCAAACGATCGCACGGCGGCTTTGGTGGCACTGTAAACGCTAAACGCTGGAGTACCCTTGATGGAAGTGATCGAGGCATTCAGAATAATGGAAGCACCTTCTGGCAACAGTGGCAGAGCCTTCTGCACAGTGAACAGCAGGCCTTTAACGTTGGTGTTGAAGGTTTTGTCAAAGTGTTCCTCAGTGATCGATCCGAGCGGGGCGAGTTCTCCACCGCCAGCGTTGGCGAAGATTACATCCAGGCGACCTTGCTCTTGCTCGATTGTGGCAAAAAGGTGATCGAGGTCTGCCAGATTAGAGACATCGCTCTGAACACCAGTGACTTTTTCACCAATCTCTTTAACGGCGGCATCGAGTTCAGTTTGACGGCGACCCGTGATAAAGACATACGCTCCTTCGGCGACAAAGCGCTTAGCAGTCGCAAGACCGATGCCGCTGGTGCCGCCGGTGACAAGAGCGACTTTTCCTTCTAGTTTTTTCATTTTGAATAAGTCCTGTGGTATTGCACTTGCTGCTTACAACGCCTGAAAACAGCATATTTAATCCTTCGGTCATCGTGGGATGAGGCAAAACTCCATCGCGCAGAACGATGTGCGGCATCTGAGCTTGCATCACCATTTGCACCGTCAAAATCACTTCACCCGCTTCATGACACAAGAGCGAACATCCGAGAATCCGACTTGTTTGAGTATCCACGATCGCGTTCCTCATTCCATCGGTTTGACCCTCTGTTTCTGTTCGCGTAATGTCTGCGGCATCCAGCTTGCTACTCGGATGGCATAATAATACCTTTATTGCTGCGTTCTGGTTTCGGTCAGACCTACATGAGCCAGTTCTGGATCGTTGAAAAGACCGGATGGAACCATCCATCAAGTTCGCTTTGAAAATCCGATAATCATCGAGTACCACATGGGTGCATTGCGGCCCCCATTGATATCGCCTAACCCCCAGATATTCGGTACATTCGTCTTCAGGCAATCGTTGACAATGAATGCGTGCGCATCGGTTGCCACACCCTCCGCCATCGACGGCAACGCGCAAATGCGAACATTGAAGTTCCATTGGACGATCGGCATCTGGAATCTGATGTTTAGCTGCACTGCCAGAGCAATCGACCCTTAACACCTTCGCCTTCAGCAACTATTTGCTCCATTCGTCCCATGCTGCCTTCGCCACTTTTGCGATTACTTCCTCGCGTACCGCATCGTTTGCTCTAGAGTCTGAAACAAAAACGGAGATCGCCATATGCCGTCCGTTCGGGAGCGTCACGAGTCCAATATCGTTGGTTGCAGCCGTCACTCCATTTACAGTAGACGAAGTACCCGTTTTGTGCGCCACAACCGTCCCATCAGGCAACAGTCCTTTAAGGCGCTTTGGGCCTGTAGTTGTCTCTGTCATCAATTGCAGCAATAAAGTTTGACTGGATTTTGAAAGCCCTTTTCCCTCGTGAAAGGCGCGCAACAAAACGACGGCCGCATCAGGTGTCGCATAGTTGCGGTACTGTACTGCTGTGCCTTGCGCTAGCTCCTTCTCCGTGTTAGCAACGACGATATCATTTACGCCAAGACCGCGCAAATACTCCGTGACAATTATTGGCTCGCCGACTTGTCGTAACAGCATATCAGAAGCCGTATTATCACTTTCAGAAACCATGTACTTTAATAGTTCAGCCAGACTGAATTCCATTCCCTGCGATGAATCGTCGAGAATCCGACTACCCTGGAGGACATCGCTGGCTTCTACACGAATTTTTTGATCTAGCTTCAGTTTTCCTTGGTCTACTTGAGCCAGAACAGCCATTGCAATAGGAAACTTGTAAACGCTTTGCATCGGAAATTGCTGATTTCCATTCAGAGTGACTGACTCTCCGGTTTCTAGCACTGCGGCTGTAACTCCAACACGCCCTAGAGCTGCTTGAGAAATTTGTTCGATCCGATCGCGTAATTCGTTTGTGCGCTCAGCGTTGGATATTGTGATACCGCTCGGTGCACTTGTCTCGTTGTTGGGGGTGTCTTCTCTATTACTGGAGTTAACGCTGGTGCAACCAAGAGTCAGTAAGAACAAGCAAAATGTGTAAAGCCAAGCTTTTTTAATCGCTGGAATCATGTCAATAATTTTCGGTTGGGGTTAAGCCGTATTGAGGATAAAAAAGTTAGGGGTGAGGTTTTAATTCCTGTACCTCTGTGCGTTGGCTTTATAATTCCCTAAAAGCCAGCCGTAGATTTCTGGAACAACTTCACTCTTGTTTGAGAGAACGGGTAGGAGTTTTGCGTCTATTTAAATGAGTTTTTAGTTCATCCATAGTATTTTCTGCTTCCTAGCGCTGGTGATATTATGTCGCCAGTAAAATATGCGGTTTGAGCTAACACCTTTCAATTTATCAGTTCTAGGGTTAACCGAGAAGTATTGGCTTGACACTCCTTACGCTGCAACAGGCTCTGAAATGCCAATTGGGAAAACTTGCACCCACCGTCAAGCCGCGATCGAATCGGTCATTCACCAAAAACAAGTGATTGCTGATTCTTCGGGTCAAGCAGCGACTGTGTGGGATTTGGGCGGTCAACCTGCCAAAGATTCTGGCACAGAGTACAGCCGACTGTTTAAGGAAATCATGGGAGCGCTGAAATGAGTACCAAAAAACGCAAACCGCTCGGCAGCGCGATCGAAGAATTTGTTTTTGGTACAAACGAAGCTGCATCACCAACACCACCAGAGCTTGTATCGCCAGCAGTAACGCTCGCAGCATCGCTAACACCAGAAGCTGCATTGCCCGCAACACCACCGCAGCCGGAAGCATTGGCACCAGAACCTGTAGCTATTCAATCAAAGGAGCCTAGCCTTATGAGTAAACTGCAAGCACCCGATAAAGAAGCTACGGTCAGGTTTACTGTGGATATGTCTGAAACTCTGCACCGTAAACTGTCGATGCTGGCGGCAAAGACAGGGCGCAAGAAAGTGGATATCGTGCGGATGTTACTGGAGGATGGGCTTAAGGAGGTTGAGGGGTAGGGGCGATCGCTGATTGAGGGTAAGTGCGATCGCAATTCGGTGTTTGTGGCGAGGTTGTGCAAGGCGATTCTGTGTGTGGCTTAGGTTCGAGCTTTGATTGTTGCAAAGTACGATCGTTATATTTGACAGATGCGGCTCTTACTTGACAGGGAAAAACGCATCGCGGTGCGCTTTTAGTTTTGTGTATGATCGCTGGCGCAAAAGTTTCGGTCTAGCTTCTGTTAACTTGACTTAAACCATTCATAGCAGACAAGCTGTACATCCTCCTTTTTGATGATATCCAAAGTAGTTTGCTCATCATCTTCAATATCCTGCCCTATTTCCTTGTCAATGAAATATTCATCAAGATCTGCCACTAGATTCGTTGGGTTGCTATCCTTCACAAACGCATCCCAAAAAAATCTAATTTCTTTCTCAAAAGTTTTCAGATTATCAACAGAGGTAATAATTCTCAGCACACGCTCTTTAGCTTCTATTTCTGATTGATCGTTTTCTGGCAGTTCACTTTGGGTTAATGCTGTGTAAATACTCAGCATTAACTTTGATAGTGGTGGCTTTATCCGATTGCTAGACTGCTGCTTTTGGAAATCTTCAATCAGATTATTTACTGCCCCTTGCAGAATCGCAAAAATTGCATTATCAAACTGAACAGGCGGTAAATCATCAGGGTTGGGATAATTACTTTCTTGGCACTGAATCATTTTGAATATTCTGCGCTTTTCAGTAGTCATTAAGTCTTTATAAGTTGAGTTCCGGTCAGTCAGGATTGCTCCATTGATGCGTGGGTAAAAATGCCAAATACTGCGATCCTTTGCGCTGAATGCCAAAAATATGCCATTAATGCCATCCTTGCGGGTGCTGTGGATTCCCATCGGGATTTCTTCAATCAGTTCTCGGCCCTTTTGGGTAAGAAACTCTAGCAATGGGAAACGCATCTCATCTAAGGAAATAAGCTCGACGGCTTGCTCTAGCTCTTCCAGAATTGCGGCTTTTTCTGCGTCGGTGTCGGCTTGTTTGAGTTTGCGTAACTCTTCAATTGACTTTTCTGAGATGGTTTCTCCTAGAACACTACCATCTAAACCAACTTCGCGATCGATTGTAGCTATCCGTTGTTGTAATCGTTTAACCAAGCCTAACAGCTTTTCTAAACCTTCCTCTGGGAAACAATTGTAGATAAATAATCTCTCAAAATCACTACCCAAACGGTCAATCCGTCCCGCCCGTTGAATCATGCGTACTGGGTTCCAGTGCAGATCGTAATTTACTAACACTCCTGCATCTTGTAGGTTTTGCCCTTCTGATAGCACGTCAGTACAAATGAGGATGTCAATCTGGTTGTCTCGGTATTCCTGTAATTCTTCGGGCGTGGCATCTTTTTTAGAGTTAGCTTTGGGAGCAAAGCGCTTGACTTTATCTTCCCGCATTTTGCCAGACGTTGCACCAGTGATGATATCGATCGCCGGATTGCCCATAGCCACTAACCATGCCTCATCCTTGATAAGTTCTTGGTACAAATAGTTAGCGGTATCTTTAAAATAGCTAAATACTAAAGTTTTTTTACTCTGTAACTGCTGTTGTAGTAAATTTTTGAATGCTACTAACTTTAGATCGTTTTCTTTGCCCGCTGCCACACCTTCACGAATGTTTCGCAATTTTTCGATAATATCTTCTAGGCTCTGAAAATCTTGAGAAATTTGTTTCTTAAGTTGAGAAACATTGTATTCTTTTTGATTAACTTCTTCAAGAGAGTTTACTATTTCTGTAATGGAGGTATTTTCCTGTTCTTCTTCTTCAGCAGCGATAATTTTACGAAACTTATCGGTTGTTAACAGTTTACCACTTTGCAAGCAAGTATTAAACTCAGTTTGAAACCTTTGCTGCCTAATCATACTGGATTCAAAGGCAACTAGCGAACTTTCTAAACGCTTTAACCAAAGGGACTTCATTAGGGCAGCTAGTGCCTCATTTCTTTTAACTTCTTTCTCATCATCTTTGTCTATCTTACGTTTAAATGACTTGATATTATACGGTGCTAAGTTTAAAGAATCGATTTGATCAGCTATCCCGGCATAGAGTCCTTCATAAATGTCTTCAAAGTTATAGGTAAAGTTTTCTAATTGACGGGTAGGAAAATGAATCTCTTTGCCACTAATAAAGATTTGTTCCCCCGCTTGCTGTCGTTTGATCACGTCTAAACGCGATCGTCTCACCATTGTCTGCATAAGCAGTTCTGTAATTTCGATTTTGCCTTGATTTAAAGCTTTGAAATAACTGGTAAGGTTGCTGATCCCCCATTCCCGGTAATAAGTTGGGGTATTACGCGCCATAAGCAGCATTTGGTGATAAAGGTCAAAGACAGTATTATTAATTGGGGTTGCGGTCAATAGCACGATTTTCTTGCTACGTTTACCTGTACCAATTAGCTTCTGAAGATTAATATAACGGTTAGTCCCAGAATTACGGAAATTGTGGGACTCATCAATAACGATGATGTCGTGTTTAGTAAAGCGTCTAATATCAAAGGTTTTTCGCCCCAATTCTTCCTGAGAAACGATATCTGCTTTAATACCATACTCATCTAGTTTCTTAGTCCATACTAAATCTCGCAACTGAGCAGGACAAATCACAAGAGCACGGGGTACATAACCAGGGCTGCGTTCTTTCTGTAGGTAATGCTCAATTAGCCTTAACCCGATATAGGTTTTACCTAAACCCACTGCATCAGCCACCATACAAGCATCATGGCGATCGATTAACCTGACTGCTTGCTCAAAACCTTGCTGCTGAAAACTTGCTAGTTCTAAAGCTGTGCCGTTGTTTCCTTCGCTCTGAGTTTCATTCTTGAATAGTTCATACAGGGCTTTGACAAATACTTGGTAGGGTGTGTATGCCTTACTGCCAAACTTGGAAGCATTGAGCGCATCAATGAGCTTGGTTTTGTAGTCCACATCTACACTGGGGTCATTCCAGAACTTCTCAAACCAGTTGTGCCGTAAGTCACGCGCGATTGCCTCAATCTTGTTTACCACGTTTAGCTCGGTGTTGCCACTCAAGCCCGATGGGGTAAAGTTACTGGAACCAATGATGCTGTACTTGTCGAAGATATAAGCTTTGGCGTGCAGAAATTGAGTTTTATTGCCCAATGCCCCAAATAGTCTGACTTGGATATGCTCTTGCTGGAGGTAAGCAATTAAACGGTCTATCTGCTGTTTGTACTCTAGTTTGAAGGTTTGGCCCTCTAGCTGCTGTTGGAGGTCGCGCCGAAGGTGGCGGATTAAGTCAATGCGATCGCTCTCAGCGGGGCGGATGGTGGGGTCGCGCCCAATCAGGAGTCTAAGACTGGTTAGGGCATTCATAGCATCTTCTAGCCGCACCCAGGCCTCAATACGGAAAAAACCAGTGGCGATGTCGAGAATGAGTTGACGATCGTCTTTGATTAGGGTTTTGAGGACGGTTTCTAGTTTGTATTGGGAGTTATCGATATAGTCAGGTAGGGACATAATTAATTGATTGTGGCTAGAGGTTAATTAAATTTGTTAGTGGCTACCATTTCATTAACTGAAACAATTCCGTTTCAGCGATCGCATATAAATCAGGAGTAGCGTGTTTAGCAATTCCCCAGATTATATATACGATATATTCTGGCTTTGTATAAACGCCTCCTGAAATTAATAAAAAAATATGCTTTTTTAGCAACTTATTGTTATCTGGAAAAAGTTTGCGTTGTCCATTTTTTTCTTGAAAAAGCTGGGTGGTTGATTTCTCTGAAATAATGGGTTTAGTGATTTTTAATCTGTTTATTTGTTCGTTTGATAATTGACAATCAAAATTTGCCCGAAGTGTATTTAGTCTATTACTTGACGGCAAAGCCGTTTGAGAAATATTTGTACAGTCACCGTTCAATAATAAGTATTCTTTTTTGAACTTCTGTCGTGCTTTATATTCGATCTGTCGGATGCGTTCGCGAGTTAAACCAAAAAATTGACCAATCTCTTCAAGTGTTTTTGCCTGACCATCATCTAAACCATACCGTAGGCGCAAGATATCCTGCTCTTTTTCGCTGAGTACCATCAATACATTGTCCAAATTTTGCAGTGACCAAAGCCTTTCCAGATAGTCATTAGGTATTTCACCCTCAAACTTAATCAAATCACCGAGACGTGAATTGTCTTCGTTGCTGATCAGAGTTTCAAGAGAGATGGGCAACTGCACTATTTTAGTTATGTCCTGTAACTTTTCGATTGTTATGTTTGTGCGGTTAGCAATTTCTTCCACACTGGGATTACGTCCCAGTTCTTGCACTAAAATATGGGTATTTTTTTTAACTAACGATATTTTTTCATAAATATGAACAGGCAACCTAATAATACGGGAATGATTATAAAGGCCTCTAGTAATAGATTGCTTAATCCACCAAATTGCGTAAGTTGAAAATTTATAGCCTTTATTCGGGTCAAACTTTTTAGCAGCCATCATCAAGCCTTTATTTCCTTCCTGAATTAAATCTAAAAAATCAAGTCCCCGATTTACATACTTTTTTGCAATAGATACTACTAATCTGAGATTAGCATTTACTAAGCGATGGAAAGCAAATTTTCCAGCCGTAATAATGTCATATAATTCTGATATTTGCAAGGAACATGAATCAGCCCACTCCCAATCTGTTGGGTCACATTTTAGCTGACTTTTTAGCTTGCGTTTGGATTTATCTAGCTCTAACCAATGTTGAATCTTACGCGAAAAAACAATCTCCTCCTGGCGATCGATTAATGCTATCTTACCAATATGATTGAGATACCACCTTACAGAATCATTATCCTGAACTGCTTTTTTAAGAGGTAAAGCTTCGGCTAATGTTTTATGTTGTACGTGATAAAGGCTGTGTAGGTCTAAGCTTCTCGTGGCTATTTTTTCTAACAAATTTAATGTATAAAAATTAGGAGTTTTAAGGTCAATAAATACTTTGGATACCCGAACATTTAACTCCATTTTTATATTAAAATTTTTAATAGGACTAACTAATAGTAATTGCTTGTAGTTACAGGTAGCAACGAGTAGAAAGAAACTAGGGCGTTTACACAAACTTTTGGCTATGCTGTGCATTCGATTAGCTGCTGCTGTATCCGAACTCCATGAATTAGGCTGCAATTCAAATAAAAAGATTTGTAAATCTGAATTACCCTGATTGGCAATAAGGTATGCTTCCCGAATAGAATTAGCACTCGCTGAAGGTAAATCTAAATCTTTTACATCAATAGGTTCACAACAAGCATCATAGCCCAGTTTCTCAAATATTACTGCAACTGATAATGGATCATTAACATCGTGGATGTCTTCAAGTTGTAAATGTCTAGCTTGCATATAAATTAACTACTAGATTCAATTTTAGGAATACGAAATTGCTCAAATGCACTCCAAACAGTCCATGCCATAACTACTCGCTTCTAATAATCTTCATTTCTTGATCAGTTAGCCCATAAAGATGAGCTATCATATTATCAATATCTACTTCATCTTGTGCAATATCAGCATGGGGGTTTAATTTTTTGGTGTCCATAATTTTATTTACAACTTCAATAATTTCTTTTTGTTTTTCAAATTCTGGTACATAAATAGGAATTTCTGTTAAAGGGGTATAGTATAACTCTAAATTATCACCCTTTCTTTTTCCTCTAAAATAAAGCCAGTAGTAATACATTCTTGAATTAAGTACCGCCAATAAATATTTAAGTAAAAGAACTGATGAATGTTTTAATGTAATAAAATAAACATCTTTGCTTGAATACCATTCTTCGTTATTGTAAGCAAAACAATTTAAAGAGGATCTTTGTGGACAAATTACTTTTTCTCCCTCAAATACCAAACTACTTTTTTGTTGAAAAACAACCCACCACTTTCCTTGTTTTAAAGCCGCTTGTATTTCTCCTCTATTATAGCTTCTTGATTTAACTATTTTCTCATAAAAAATAAAATGCCTATAAATATTAGAGTATTTATTAATATCTAACTCTCTAGTAGCATAAATCAAAAATCTTTGAGGGATAATATTACAGTAATATCTTCTAATATCTGAATTTTTATAGAAAGGTTTAATTAATTGTTTTTCATGTTCTACTAAACATAGATTTAGTATTTCTTCTTTTGAAAGTACATATACACCTTTATCTTTATTTACATAGTCAATTAAACCTTGTTGAATGTGTTTTTCTGTTACTTTATCGCATCCAGTCTGAATACCAGTATTAATTTCACATATTTGTCCTAGTAGAAAATTACTCTTTTGCGATATTTTATCTAAGATTGAAGAAATATTTGGTTCTTGTATAGATAGTTTGTCTTTTTTTAATACATTGTTTGAATCTAATGTAAAGGAAATATCCACACCAGAAAGCCTAATATAATTTTGACTACCTTGATATATATCAGATTGTGTTTTTTCTAAAAAACTACTCTCACTGTCTATTCCATTTAATATTGAATTAAGTATATTGAAATCTGCATCTCCTTTTCTTTTAACTATTGTAATATTAGCTTTTATTGGTTTAGCACTAACATTTTTAGACTTTTGTAAACAAAGGATTAAATTATGTTGTCCTTTTGCTGATTCAAAAATTCTTAGTTCATTAAAATCAATTGCTCTAAGAATTACAGAACGTTCTTTTAAATCTTGCCGCAAAGTAAAAGCACCATCTGCTGTAAGAAAATAGTTCGTTGTAATAAATGAAACAAGTCCATCTTCCCTTATTATTTCCAATCCTAGATGATAAAAGAAATAAAATATATCCATATTTCTTTGATAAAATTTACCCAGAAAACTAGATCTAATATTTTGAAATATTTCTTTATTACTCTTTTGACCGACATAGGGAGGATTACCAATCACAATATCAAACCCACCCTTACCCTCAAACACATCTCTAAAATGCAAATGATACTGGAAGAAATTAAGCGATCGCTCCCCAGACTCCACCTCAACAGCAAACTTATCCAACTCAGCCAACTTACTAACAATCTCAGCCATTTCCTTTTCCTGGGGCTTAGTAACCTTACCCTTAAGCAACCTAATATTATCTTCCAACTCCTTTTGTTTCCCTAACCAGAACTGACGGCGATGGATCACTGCCACCCGAAAGATATTAGCTTCTGCTGCTAAAATCTTTTCCCTAAGCTGGTGACGTTCATCAGATTGAGCATCAAAATAACGTTTCTCCAGTTCTAGCAAGGGTGCGATCGCCATTTGAATCGGAGTTACAGCTAACATCCCCTGTTGCGTCTTAGTCGGATCGGGAATCAATTGTTCACCGTAAATCGTAGAGATGAGACTATTCCCACACATTAGCTTGTAATCAAGATTAGGCAAGGGTTCTACATTGTCAATGTTGGGAATATCCACCACCAACGATAGCCACATCCGCAGTTTAGCAATTTCAATCGATTCCGGTTTGATATCCACACCATAGAGATTATTGCCAATAATCTCGCGTTTCCACTCGCTCATGGTAAGGCTACCACGCTGTACAGTTATCCCTTCCCGACGAGCGATTGCTTGCCGCACCTGTAAGATAGTTTGCATCATGCCCAATGGGAAAGCACCGGAACCTACAGCCGGGTCAAGCACCTTAATATTTTCAACGGCTTTTTTGAGCGATCGCGCCTGTTGAGGACTCATTAACTGATTAAAGTCAGCGTCGGATAAATCAGGGTCATATTCTACGAATTGCCTTACCGCGTCTAAATCCATCCCCGATTCATCAACCAGATAACGAGTCAGCACCTCAGCACACATAAACTGAACAATTCCTCTAGGAGTGTAGAACGTACCGGATTGTCCTCGTTCTTCAGCGGCTAACATATTCTCAAAAACCTTACCCAACATTTCCGGGTCAACGGCGACATCTTCATCACCCGCGACGTTCTCAGATACGGTGAAATTGTAGTTATTGAAAAATCCCAGAATGCCGTCACTGCTGCCGGGGTCAAATAGAGAATTAGGTAAAGTAATAGTTTCTGGTGTTTCTCGTCCGGCTGCGTCTCGAATGCCTGCACCATAATCTCGGTCAAACAAACCGCCATTGAGATAGGGAATTTTGCCCCAACGTGACTCAAAGTTAGGGCGTTGTGCGTTGAGGGTTTCAAAGAACAGCGGTTCTAGGACTTCGCCGTAATAGTTTGTATCGTCGGGTTTGGTTCTGAAGGGCTCGTATTGTTTGGTAAGGAAACGGCGATCGCCTGCTAAAAATTCCTTCTTTTGCAAAAAGTAGAGGAACATAACCCGTCCCAGTAAGCGCTGGGAAAACTGGTGCAAGCAGTCTGAGTCGTTAAAGTACGAGTGCGGGTTGTGTTTCTTGACAGCAGCCTGCACCCGATCGAATAATTCTTTGTAACCCCGATAAAACTGTTTGGTGAGTTTTTCAACGTCAAACGCTTCGCACTGAGTTTTATAAAGTTCTAAAGGAGTTTGATTTTTAGCAGCAATGGCTTCTAATCGGTCGCGGTCATAGGCTGTGGGGTTAGTGCGATCGATTAATAGTTTGCGGATGCTGGCTTTAACGTTCATCTTTTCGTCAAGCGTTTTGCGGGGATTAACCAGCATCAGTTGGTTGTAATCTTTGGTTGCCAACAGTAAAAATTCGGTAGCACGTTTTCCCAATTGAGACGCGATCGCTTTCATCCGAGTGCTGGCTGTACTGGGAGAAACCCACTCATTAGGCTCTAGCTGAAACAGTAAAACTTGTAATGCGGCATTTCCTTGGTTAGCTATGAGGTATGTTTCAGTAATTGCTTCGGTATTCCGAGCCGATAGCTGAAGATCTTCTATGTTAAGCGGTTGAGTTTCGGCAACATAGCCCAATTTCCGAAACATAGATGCTATCTTTTCAGGGCTATCTATAGTTCGTAAATCGTCAAGTTGCAATAACCGCTCTGACATAATTCCTTATTCCTTTAGTCCCATTGCCTGTTTGAATGCTAACTTAAAAAATAAAACGCACTGCATTACTGCATGGATATGCAACAAATTGTAACACCTCAGCAGTGACACGATCGCTATGCAGTGAAGGTAGTGTTTACTGCGTCCAGCTTTTCTTCGAGCATTTTTCTTACCACTGTGCCTCTAGCTTGTTGGATGAGGTTATGTGGTCTGGGTCAATTTGGACGTACACTTTTTTAGACTGCACTACGGTGGATCGGTGGATAACAGGCTAAAGTTGTGGGATTTGACAACTGGTACAGAACTTAAAACATTGACGGGTCATACTACCTACATCAATGCGATCGCAATTACCGGCGACGGGCAAAGAGCTATTTCTGCGGCATTACGACAACACCCTAAAAGTCTGGGATTTAGAAGTGGGGAGACGATCGCTACTTTCAGCCTTATTTTGCTACACCGTTGCGTCCAATGGAGTAGCAATTGTAGCAGGTGATGAATCCGGTCGCGTATATTTCCTACGGCTAGAAGGGATACAGCCACTCACATAAATTTCTTACGCGATCGTCGGCAAGGTGGAATTTGCAGAGTTTCAGCCGCTAAAAGTTGATGGACGATCGCATAAAAAGACATAATTAGAAATATCCGAAGCTTATGAAAATTCATGAAAACTCATGAAAACTCATGAAAACTCATGAACTCATGAAAACTCATGGAAACTCATGAAAACTCATGAAAACTCATAGCCGATCGCCCCTGATTAATCAGTAGTCGGTAGGGAATTGCGCTTATTTTTACTTTTCAGTCCGATTGCCCGCCACTCCCCAGCAAATCTGGGACTGGGTTCGATCGAGATTATTCGCAATCCAAAATCTAAAATCTAAAATCTAAAATCCGTGACTTTGCCTGCAAAGCGGACGATCGAAGTCCGAAGCACCGCAGCAATTACAGCAATTAATCACCTAGCAAACACTAACGGACTCTAACATTAATGTTTATCGTTCCGATCGTCCCAGCAATTACGGCTCAAGTTTCTCAGCCAAACAATCAAGCTATTAATGCCCAGGTAGTTAGCGTCGGCGATGGCGACACGCTCACGATCCGCAACACCAGCGGACAAAACATAACCGTGAGGTTGGCTTGCATTGACACGCCTGAAAGAAATCAACCGGGAGGAAAAGAGGCAGGCGATCGTCTTAGTGCGCTTCTTCCCAGAGGTACATCAGTTAAAGTTCTTCCTGTGGACAAAGACCAATACGGGCGCACGGTTGGAGTCGTGTTCAGTGACAGAAATATTAATCTGCAATTGCTACAAGAAGGGCAAGCGTGGGTCTACGAGGAGTACATCAGCAACTGTCGCACCAGCGCTCAACAATTGCGGCAAGCTCAGAGTTCGGCTCAGCAGCAACGGCTTGGGCTATGGAGTCAAACTAATCCTTGCCCACCGTGGGATTATAGAAAAAATCAGTGTGTAGTAAAGCCCGCTGCTGCTCCACAAAAACCTGCACCAACTCCACAAAGACCTGCGCCGAGTCCACGAAATAATTGCGACCCCAGTTACCCCGACGTGTGTATCCCGCCTGCACCACCTGATTTAAATTGTGGCGACATTCCTCATAAACGCTTTCGTGTATTACAACCAGACCCTCACAGATTCGATCGCGACAAAGATGGTATAGGTTGCGAAAGGTAAAGGAAACCTGCCATTTTGAGCACAGTGGGGATAGGCGGAAAACTGTTAGATATTGATGAATCTGTAGCAGTTTTAAGCCCTGGGTCAGCTTATACCGATATCCTAATGAAGCTGTAGCAGTTGCAAGCCTTGAACCAGCTTATGCAAATATGCTGATGAATTGGAGGTAATTATGCCCCTCGTAAGCCAAAAAATTCTGGAATTTAAAGCGAGAAAGGCTATAGGTTGCGATTAATTCTTTAAATCGGTCGGACGTAATTTGTATTAGCTCTGACCCAGCAGCGAAATCGACTGAATGAAGTACCAACCCATAGCCAAGGTTTTCCCCGCCGGTCAAGAGAAATTCCAACAGTATCAAATCTTTCTCCAGGTGGCATAATCCTATCAACTGGCAACTCAAGCATATCCAGTCGGTTACTCGGACCAGTCCTATCTTGACAGCGAACATTCAAACCTTCTGGATCTACGGCTTCCCACACCCAAGGCATGACTACACTATTTCCGTTGACAATGCGGTAGTCTCCATTTTTGTCAGCCTCTGGATATGCGTTGGGATTTTGAACTTGGAGCAACGGACTAGCGACACTCGCACCAGAAAAAGAAGGAAAGAAAACTCCGGCAGTGAAGATTAGACGAATCCCAAGATTTTTGAACATAAGAATGATATACCTCACCTAACCAAGAACCCCTATCTGAAGGTTTAACGTAAAAAAGCTAGACCCGCAACCGCTCTAACCTTGCCAACACTCCAACCAACACTCCGACCGTGGCAACAGCGCTAGACCTGCGAACCGTGGCAGCCGTGGCAGCGCTCCGACCGTGCCAACGATCCAATCATCACCCCAACAGCCACCAACCACAACGCGCTAGATTGTGCATTTTGAGAGCCGTGCCAGATACGCAAGGCATCGAGGCGATCGACACGAGGCGATCGGCGCTTTAATTTGGTTTAGGTTGATTTTGCTTGACTTATTCTGATTTTCTTGGTTTAGGTTGATGGTGATGGAGTATTTGCTGTCGGTGGGGTTGAGTTTTGAGACGGCGCAGGAATCGTTGAAAATGTTGAAAGAAAATCACCCTGAGATTTTCAAGGTTGATGCGTCATCCAAAGATTTGAGGCGGTTGATGATTTTACTAAGTCCGAATAAGTTAGAATTGAAAGATTTTGACACTGAAGAGGCTTTTATCCGAATTAATAGTCAGGCTATGCCCTTGATTCCATTTTCGGGGGAGATGATACATCGGCGTTTAAGGGAGAATTTGGAAGCTTTTTATGGAGAAGAGTCTTGAGGATTATCCGAATTTTGATGGTGATTTCGCAAATCTACCCAAAGATGTCTCAAATCAAATGGACTAGGTAATATAGTAGTACGCTCTAATTGATTATCAAGACGACTAACATCATTCCTCCATCCTTCAGATGATAAAGTTAACACCATAATTGTTACTTGTGAACAATGATTATTAATTTCCTTTAAAATATCATCTAATTCCATATTTTGAATATAACCGATCATTGCTCCTGAAGAAGCAGACTTACCATAACCCCATTCAGCTAAAATAAATCTCTTCATACCATTTAAAATATAATTTTCGTTTAATATCCATTGAGGACTTGATGGAGAACCCAATCTTTTAGCTTCTAAAATATAAAACTTATCCATTTTATCGGGATTAGTTTCATTCGTATCACAGATTCCCCATTGAAAATCAGGTCGTTTATGTTCTCGTTTAGATCTAATTATATCATCAGCATCAGGCTGAATATTGGCTTCATACATACAAGGTGATGAAAGTCCTTGATTTGAGTCACTTAATTGTTTGTTAGCACGACGGATATAAAAGGACAGCTTACGATTAATTTGATCTTCCTGTAGAGGTAATTCTTGTTCCTGTTGAAGCATTTTTAAAGCAAGCATAAAAATAGCCAAAACTCTTTTTTCGTGATTCCCCCATATATCAACATCTGTTGTTTTTCTTCTTAGTAAACTTGGTTTGGCCATAAATTAAATACTCTCCTGATATTCTTGTAAATTAATAACTTGAAGCATTGTTGCTTCTGCATCCTCACGCGCCATACTACGAGTCCATAATCTTCGTTCATTACGCTTGATAATGATTATTTCAGTATCAGAAACTGAACGAACCATACCATCAAGGTAAATTTGATGACTATCATAGGGAATTAATGAGCCATTTTCTTCATTGCCTAGTTGTTTAAGAAGTTCTTGCCATACTGTTTGCTCTGATTTAGAGGAAGGTTGAGGTTGAATTCCATATTCCTGAGTATAGAAAATAACTGCTAACATAGGATTCATTGAACCATTAAAGTTAGGTCGAATAATTTGCCAACTAAATTCACCATCTGGTTCTAATTCACGATTCCAAATTTCTAGAAATGCTTGCAAATAACCTTCCAGTCCTTTTTGATTTTGACGATTTTTATTAATATCTCCTAAAATTCTTTGACTTTGCTGAGGATATGGTTTAACGGGTTTTACTGCTTCACTATTAACGTGATTATAGTAAAATTCTATCCCTACATTGCACATATCACGAATGAGATCCCGTTCGGCAGTTGTAAGTTCATAGACATCAAATATTGCTTCATCTAGTTGATATTCTAATTCAGCTAGTTCTGTTTCTATTTGCTGTTTTGTTTTGCCTTCAGGATGTTTTAGACTATACTCAATAGGATTCCATTTTTGCAATTTTTTAACAATATTGATTACTTTTTCTTTTATATTTTGTTCTGTTGCAATACTTCGGACAGTTTTTTAACGGCCCTGTAAGCCGAGGGCGAGGAAGCCCTGCCATTTTTTACGCATTTTCTGAAACTTAGCGCGCTTACTTAAACCTTGAAAAAATAGTCCAGCATATAGCCAGTAAGGGTTTCGGAGACTCGACTATATCTAAAACTGTCCGAAGTATTGCTGTTGGAAAAATGATAGGTAAACTTAGATATTGAGTGGTGTAAATTTCATCATGCCAAATCCCCCAGTTACTTGAAGTTAAAAAGAAATAGTATCGAGGAAGAGAAGACCAAATAATACCTAAAATCACTTGATATTTCCATGTTTCAGGATTGAGTAATTTAATGGAGTTAATAGAGTTTCTAACAGAAAATGTCTCTGATTCAAATCGCGCAACAATTTCTCCTTGTTTCTTTACCCTTTGACTAATGCCACGCTTGATTAATAGACGCTCTCCACGATATAAAGTTGCTTTTCTTGGTCGAGTTACCTGTTTAGGCGGTTTTTCAAACCAAGAAGAAGAAATCAACCCATATCGTTCAAATTTATCCGTTGGAAATAGTGTTGGTAACAACGGACTATCTTTTTTATCTGTTTTTCCTTCTGAAAACCCTTGACCACTATTACTAGGATCATGTAATTCTTTTAATGTTGGAGCCAACTTTATAGATTGAATTAATCCAGCATCTTGATGGTTTCCCCAATAGTAAATTTTCCAGAAAGAATCATTACGAAGCAGATCACTTTGTCTAATACCACGACGATCCACAATACTTAAAATAACAGCTTTAATATTTTTAATAATAGCCTTTTTTTTAGCAGACCAATAACTTACAACTTGATCCTTTAAGTTTAATTCTGTTTGATTTACTTTCTGAAAAATAATTGAAGCAAAAGGAGAGATTGCAGAACTGGATTTATTACTATTACTAGATTGAAAGAAAACATCACGAACATGAGCAAAGTTTACTACTTCTTTTAACAAAACACTGCTTAACCATTGTTGCCTAAAAGCGTTATTATTATCCTGTATTTTAAAGAAAATACTTGTTGAAACGAGCAATGCTGACCATCCATTATCTTTTAAAAAATCTAATACCCTCCAAATAAAAGCTTGAGAACGTTCTTTATCTCCTACTGGATAGTCATATTCTTGACACCATTTTAGGGCTATATTTAATTCTTGTGTACCTTGTCTATCCGTTGTTTTAGGAGATCCCCAAGGAGGATTACCGACAATGACATCGGCACATTGACTACTAAAGTTATTAGATAAGATAGGATATTCTGATCTAGAAAAATCCGTAAAAGCATTAGCACATACGAGATTATTAAAATTATCATTATCAATCGCTGAATTACTTTTATAGATAAGACTTGGCAATATTTGACCTTGTTTAATTTGAGATAAAATATCGGGAGGTTCTTGGTAGTTTAGTAAGGCTAAATATAAACTAAATGCAGCAACTCTGATTGCTTCTGAATTAATTTCTATGCCAGCGATTTGACTTTTTAATATGTCTCTTAATTCTTGCCAATTTAATCGCTGTTTATGATTCTGATAAACTCGGTATCTAACAATTCTCCGAAATGCTTCTACTAAAAAGATTCCTGAACCACAACAAGGATCAAGAATACGAGGATTAGTTGTTAAGCAATCTGATGTTAAGACTTTAGATAAAAGAAATTCGACTAATGAACTAGGGGTATAATGAGTGCCATGATCACTTTTTTCTGTATTAGATTCATGATAAAACTCCTCATAGATGCTACTAATTAAGGAAATGGGAATTATATCAAATTTATAAGCCCAGAAAAATAATTTTTTTTGCTCATCAACATCACCTTTAAGGAAATTCTGTAACAGGGATAGATGTTCTTGTTCAATGGATTCCTCTTCTTGTCGATCTGAAGGAAACATATCACCATTAAAATGTTGACTGAGTTTGTGAAATAAGGCATAAGTAAAACCTTTGTTACTTAATACTTTTATATAATATTGTTTAGCTTCTTTTTCTATGTTTAACTCATCATCAGGAGCATTAAGTAAGGCTTGCCATATTGGATCGTTTTGTGCTATTTCTTGGAAATATTCTTTAGTTAAAATTGCTCTATCTTCTAAATAGCGAATAAATATTGATCTTCCAATTAAAGCATGAGCATATTTAATCTTACTACCACTTAAACCTTGGGACATCAAAGCTGAACGAACTGTTTTTAAATCCTGAATAAGTGACTGATCAGCACGTTGATTGGAGCTTCCAAAACGCTCATCTTCAAAGAGCTTTCCTGATTCAATTTGTTCCCGTCTATAGTGATATAGTTTTGAGACAACCTCAGTCGTATTTTTAGCAACTTCTAAAGGTTTATTTTTTTTCCATTCTTCTACATTTCTAGCGGGTGGTTTTGTTAAATCATAAATAGCTAGTTCACCTTCCTTCGCCAAAAATAAGTAATTAGGTCTAGCCATACACCATATTTTATTAAACATTTGGCGCACTTTTTCGTCTTCTTGATCATCACATTTAGCAAAAACAATAACTGGATTATTTTTAACAAAAAAAACTTTTTCTATTCTAACTTGTTTCGCTAAATTCAACCAGTCTCCTTTTTCTATCCACTGCTCCGAAGTTATTTCGGCAAAGGAAACTTCTGAACTCAATAAGTCGCCTTCATCAAAATTGAGTCCAGTATATGCGGATTCTAATAACTCATAAGCAGAATTAGCTATCATAACGTTCAGTGATCCACCCGTAAGAGTTGGTCATAGTAGCACAAGAAAGTTTTAAGTTCTTTTGAACTATATTTTATATATTGATGTAAAGCAAGCATTAATGTCAAGAAAAAAATACAATCCTTTATTATACAGTTTAATAAATTATTTTTCCATTTCAGCAAAAGATAACCGACAGCGATCGCATCTCCCATTCTCCCACAGTGCAGGTATCTTGAATCGTGCTTCACACTGCGGACACTTAGCTAAAAGCTTAAGCTGATGGCGGTCGCACTTCCAAACAGACTCAAACTGCCACTCAATCCGATGACAAGGCGACTCGACATAACAAGCACCACATCATACCCGAATCGGTTCGCACTTCATCCCCTTTCCTGTTGGCGGCAGCATTTCCCACAACCTTTCACCCTCAACCCCTACCACCTCCGCCAAAGCCTCAAACTCCTGCTGAGTAGGATAAGGATTGAAATGAAAGCGTTCCCAACGTAACACTACAGCCCCAATTTTCGCTATCTGGCCTAAACTACTAGGCGTTAAGTGGTTGCATTTCCTAAACCGCCCTAAAAAATGACTTAAACTTTCTCCAGGTAAAGGCGCGATTGCAAATAACCAAGGCTGAATTTCAGTATGAGTCATGCGTACTCCCTAGCCACTTCCTACAAAACAGTCTTTTCAACCTTCTTAAACCCTCTGGATAGAGACTTAATTGCCATCTCCCTTAAAATCTCATCCAAGCGACCAATCTGGGGGTAACAACCAGGCCCAAACCCAGAGTGCGCGGGACGTGATGGGACAAGACCAACTGCGAGAATTGGCGATCGTCCTGGTAGCACGGGTACGCAAAAACGCTTCTATCGACTGGAATCTCAAAGAAAGCGTCCGATCAAAAATGAGGGTGATGGTTAAACGCTTATTGCGACAATATGGCTATCCGCCCGATATGCAAGCTCTTGCGATCGAGTTGGTGTTAGAGCAGGCAAAGGTTTTCACCGAGTTTCAAGTAGAGACAAATCGTTCCTAATTAACGAATTACTGATACAAGCCTGTAAAAACATTCAAAACATAGAGTCAAGCATTTCAGTAACGTCTCCTTGGTTACGACTGCGATTGTCGTCATAAATCATGAGAGTGTCAAGCTTTCTGTGCCTGCTGAGTTTCTGAACCTTCCGCGTATCCCCGTCTGTTGCGTCCAGCGTTGCGACCGGGGTCAGACTCAAGAGGAATAGGAAGTGGCGCAAGAATCGATCGCCTGCAACTACCTGACACAGATTGGACAAGGTTGAGAAGAGTTGACGGGTGATCACCCGCTAAAATCCATAACTCGAATTTTTGTCTGATAGCTGGTGGCTACTGAGTATGAGGGAGTACAACCCAAGGGTTACAGGGAATGTTACCGCCTCCTGGAGTAGGGATGAAGTTGGAACCGATTCTGTGGTGTGGGGCGTGTTATGCCCACTCGCCTTGTCATAAGATTGAGGGGCAGTTTAAGCAAACGCAGGGGTGCGAAAAGTAGGGGTTAAGGTTGCGATCGGAGTCTCCTCATTGTGGGGCGCGGTTTAAGGTGTCGGCGTTGTGGGAGGATGGGTGTTGCGATCACTGTCGGTTGCCCTTTGGGGACATGAGTGGCTATCAAAAAACTTTTTGAGCGAAGTATTTTTCTTGATTAAGGTTGCCTATCACTCGCCCCAGATAACGTCTTGTACCGAACAGACAACCTCCCAACGGTCGGTGTGCATGGGCGTTGTTAGACCACTAAATACGACAAGTACACAATTTAAATTAAGAGGTTATAAACAGCAGTTACTGCATCAGCAATCTGCTGCCAGCATATCCGAGCTTTATTAGACTGCTCCAACTGTAATCCTCTTCCCTTCGCTAAACGGTTAACAATGTTGCTGGGAGCAGTACCACTGTATCTTTCACCTTTAGAAACTACTTTCACTTTCAGATTTGGAACTTTATCTTGAATCGAATTCATTATTTTGTCTTTAACGTCCTGGTCAATGCTTCCTCCAATTAAAACGTCTTCTTCTATCCGCTGTCTCGTTTTGCTAAAACCGTGAAAAGATATAGCATTGTCAAAACCTCGCCCAATAATTGTTTTGAGTTTTGGAAATGATTCTATATGAATGTCAGTAGATGTGATATGCCACTGTTCAAAGGCTCGCTTTCTTGTCCCATCTAATGACCAACCTTTACACACCCAGCATACAGTCCCTTTTCCAGCTAATTGGGATGACACATACTCAGCCTGTAGGTCAGTAGAGTGTTCAATCAGCCCGCCGTGTGGAGCAATGACAACTAAGTGTTTGCTTGTCCCGTCATCAGTTAAACGTTCAATGAACTCACCTTTTTTTTGAGCTTCGGCTTCATTCAGAGAGGCAGTTACCTCACCGCTCACTAATAGTTTATTATTAACGTTTGGATTAGCTTGTATGCGTAAAAGCGCATCTTCAGACATTTTAATCAGCTTTTTACTCTCTAAGCTTTTCACGCTGTATAGTACAGGTTCTTTATTTGATCCAAGGATACGAATTTGTTGAAATAGTTCACTGCCAATATTAGCTAATATCTCAGGATGAACCGAGCAATGTTCTGCGTCAGTATCTTGACCATTGTGCTTCACTGTTACTTCTACACTGTTACTCATACTAATTCCAAGGTTTAAAGTTCTAATAAGTGGTGAAAATGGGGAAATAAACCGAATCTGTATGTCAGAAATCCAGCCTAGCCGAGTTTTACAGCATCTGTCACTCATTTACTGGAATAGGGTTACGACATCGGGATAGTGCAGAAGTTGCTAGAACACAAATTTGCGATCGCACCCTTGAGCGCTCTCTAAAATTAGCTCTACTCCCCCTCATCCGATGAATCCTGCCGTTCCAGCGTTGGGTCAAATGTGATCGCACCCACGTCTCACTCATGCCTACAGGTCATAACTTGCTCCATTCTCCGCTAACCAGCGCTTACGATCACACCACTCACAATTCGCTCCACCCTATCCCTTCATCTTCTTAGGCAACCGTCCATAAATCACATCTAACCAAACTGGTACTACAAACTTACCCTCAGCCCAAGCTGCTACTACTTTTTCCACATCGAACTCTATCAGCTTAGAATCTCCTGCCTGCGACTCCTTGACAAATATTAACCGCTTTGGCTCCCGATCGCTCAAAAGCCCCAGATACTTCTCCTGAAGTTTTTTTAGAACTTCTCTCGCGACCTCAAACGTAAAACCTACTGACAGCCAATACTCTATCGTCGCCAATGTCGCAAAATCTAGGGCTTGAGCACAGGCAAAAACAAGCCCTCATCAATGGATTATTGACACCAGCCTGTAAAAATACTCAAAACATAGAGTCAAGCATTTCGGTAACGGCTTGTTGGTCGCGGCCCCGGTTATTTCGTCTCAAAGCATTACCCCAAAGCAGGCGCAGCAAAGCATAATCACGCTTACCCGACAAATTTGTGCGATCGCGCTGTATAACAGTCAGCGAAGGAACGGGCTAATTTTGTCTAGTCCCGTCTCCAACCCAGCGACGGATACTGTGTATTCTAACCATCGTGAGCTGAATTACCACGTTAAGAAATCCCCGTCTACCGATGCAGCAATGCAGTATTTGCGGCAAACTCTGTGGTATCGGGTCGAGTTTACACGAAGCATGAAGATAGAACGGCACGGCCAGGCCAAGATACTCACGCAACAGGAAATCGAGCTTTTGTTCAACAAAGGTTTGCAAACCTCACGCGATCGCACGCTGTTCGGAGTTTGCCTCTACACCGCCTGCCGCATTGCCGAAGCTTGTTCCCTGGAAGTCATCGATATTTACACTGCCAGAGGTACAGTCCGACCTACAATCAACTTCCGCAAAGCCAACACCAAAGGAAAACTCCAAACCAGGACGATTCCCGTCATTGAAGATTTGCGATCGCTCCTAACATCTTGGAAACCCAACGCGGGTCAGACTTATTTATTTCCCGGCCGCTACCCGAACCACCACTGGAAGCATTTGCACCCCAACTCAGCGGATCAGATTTTGAGAGAAGCGTTCGATCGCGCCGGCATCGAGGGAGCATCCACCCACAGTTTTAGGAGAACGGCCCTGACGAGCGATGAGCAACGCTGGAATTCCGCTGCGGATTATTCAAGAAATCAGCGGTCACAGCAACCTCGAACAGTTACAGCGCTACTTATAAGTGAAGCCGGATCAAGTCAAAGGAGCGATCGCCAGTCTTTCCATGCTTTCCTACACCGGAAAAGACACATCCCGGTGTAGAGCATGAATTGCCCGCTGTGCCGTTAGCGAGAGAGCAACTGTCACAAGGCCTATCAGACTCGGAGCCTGAAGAAATTCCTGATTGGTGACGAGCAATTTTAGATTTTAGATTTTAGATTTTAGATTTTAGATTTGGGATGCAAGGATGAAAGTCACGCATCAAGAGCATCGAGTGCCGATCGCTTTCTTTCCCAAGGCAGAAGTTCTCACCCCCTAGATTTGTTACGATTCTCGATCGTGTGGAGCAGGTGCATCTACAAAACCTGCTGAAAGGAGAATTGTTGACAATGTGGCTAAAATACGGTGTTGCTCTCAGCGGCGAACTGACGGGCATTGATGAGGTTGCGCGCGGAAAAACTAACCTCGCTTGCCTCTACTGTGGCGGCGGATTGACAGCAAAAAAGGGTTCGGTGAAAGAACATCACTTCGCGCACACTCTTGAGACTTGCAAGCCCGTGTCGCAGCGGATTAAAACCAAAGCTTTCCCATCGCTGCCCCTTTACGACAGCTTCAATATCGAACTCAAGGGTGAGGAACTAGAGCAATTGAAAGTGCTGTGGAAAGAGTACGGGGCCCAAAAGCGATCGATTCCCAAAGACTTGGTAAACTTTCGGTGGCAGTTGAAAGGATTACTGGATTCGGAGGACGATCGCACTTATCACTTTACCGACTTGGGTAAAATCCCCGTCGGCGCGCTTCCCCTGGCGCTGTTCAACAAAGTCCAGGAACCGCTGCTGCTGTCAGAGTTAGTTAAGTTAGAAGGCTCTGTAGAAATTGCTGAAGCTGCGGGTTTATCTTGCTTGGACGAACGGCGGGCTGATTTGCTGATTTATCGAGCACAGCTTCGTCGGATTCTGGTGAACTCGCTTTATTTTCTTGAAGTAAAAGCGGATGGCAACATTTTCTACAAGATTGGCGTTACTACCCGATCGATCGAGGAACGAATCGCCGAGGTGCAGCGGGATGTGAAAGCGCATTACTCGGATGTGACCGTCAATTTGCTGGGATTGTGGGAACACCGGGGGAATGTGGAGCTGTACTTCAAGCATCGGTACAAAGCTTTTAATTATCGCATTGGCAAGCTGACAGAGTATTTTGCGTTTCCCAATGTCAAGGTTGTGCTGCAAGATTTGTACGGGATGGAACCCAAAGTTTTGTCGGCTGTTGAGTTGGATGCGATTGGCGATCGGGATAGAAGATGATGTGAGTCAAAATCGAGATGTCAACGAATTAGATAAGTGCGCTCGCACTTACAAACATAATTGATTGCAGTACAGTTACAAGTATTAATTCAGCAACTATCCCTAAAAAACTTTAGGTAATTATGAAACAGCTTTTCACTCCGAAACCAAAAGTATATTCGTGTACAGACTAAATAAGTTACTACCATAAAGCACCCCATCTGATTATACAACAGGCATACAATGTTCGCTGGAAAAAAGTCTAGTTAATCGCTCGCTGAAAACGTGTTAATACTTTGTTGAAACGAGGGCAAGCGCTGTTCAAATTCCTCAGCACTGGTAGTAAATGCAACAGTCCACATATTGCTTCCCTGCTTAATCGTGTAGACTATCTGTTTGACAGATGTTCCATTCGGAATTATTGTTTCTGTCCCAATCTGACCTGCCTGATAGCCGCCAAGCGATACCTTCTTCTGCTCCACGACACGAATTTCGCTAGGTAATTGTTTGGTAATCATATCCAAGTATGTATCTGTCGTCACTGTAGATCCAACTGACTCTACAGCAATAGCGACATTAGTCAGAAAACCGGCTTTACCCACCTTCGAGTCATGAGCCCAAATGGCGTATGCGGATGGATTCTGTTTGAGAAACTGAGCTACCTGCTGATAGTAGGGTCCCCAAGATTCCAGCTCTTGAACCACCACGTCCAGATTTTTGCTGATATCTCCGCCCCTATAACTCTCCGGTAACTGCAATTGGGCACCGCGTCCCTCAAACTTTTTCCAACCTGGGAGCGTGGTGGTTTGTGTGGCCGCAAACGGACTTGATGCTTGTTGTTGAGAAGTCTCTGGCTGCTTGCAGCCTATAACTAGGCTTGGTAGCAACAGACAGAGTATCAGCAAAAAGTTTTTTTTATTCATGGAATTATGGTTTATACCCCGACTTGGTATCACTCATGATTGTACGTCTGAACGCAACTTGCTATGAGATTTGATATATTTTGGGTACTTCGGCGAATGTAACTTTAACACTCACACCTCTCTCTTTGTAATTAATTTCCTTTAAATAGCCAGCAGATTGATTTATCTTGTACTTGGACACAGGTCACGGCCAGTTGGCGGTTTATGGCACGCTTGTAGCTCTCTTCTTCAGAAATCCGCTTTCACGGTGGTGGGATGGCGGAAATATACCGCACCGCAGACACCATCTATGCTCGTGCTATCCTCGGCACAAGGTCTTTCTCCACGCCCTTGTAATCCCCACGTCATTTTTGTTTGCCGGCCATCTTTCCAACGCAAAGTCCTTCCTCCGCCTCCTGCCCAAGAAACCGACTCATAGATGCAGGTTTGTTTAAGTTCTACCTTGTCTCGGCGAAGCAACCAACAGGAAACAGATGCTCCCTCAATTCGGCCTGCGCGTGCAGGTGTGGCAACAATGCCCAGTGCTAGAATCGGTAGGAAAACAGACAAAGTTTTCAAGTTTTTATCCACGGTTAACATATTCGGAAATAAGCGGAGTGTCAGGCTTGGCAAGTTCTCTTGTCACCATAACCAATCTATTACCAAACTTGTTGCCGATCGCCACCAATACGCCAATTTGGGGAGAAACCAAACCAAACACCAACTCATGCCCCCAATCTCGAAGAGTGCGGTCGCTACACTTTATATGCACGCAAGCCCAGCCCCCATTGCATCGGCAAACTAAGTAATTATTTCGCGTTTCCTTTCGGTCAAGGTCGTGCTGCGGGGTTTGTACGAGATGAAACCCAAAGTGCGAGCATGATTTTGAGTTGGATGCGATCGCTCCATGTTCGAGGTGAGTGCGCTCATCCTCCCTAAAAAACTCTGGTTTAAAGAGAGCGACTTGGAAGTAATAAATTTTACATATATTCTGTTTGAATAGAGGGACTTTCAATAAACTTAATAAACTGCTTTCCTAAGTCTGTGGTTTTGCTTGCTTGACTAGATGAACGATTATTTTTAAGGAGAATATCAATATCTTCTCGATGCCTAAAAGTTTTCATTTTGATCTCTTTTCCGCTCTTTCTTTTGCCTAGATTATAGCTGCTACCATAAGAAGCTAAAGGTATAGGACCCCCTAACCTTTGCAGATATAAATTATCCTCATCTTCTTCCGTAATATATTTTTCTTTTAAACTTATCAAACCTCGGTCTGCCAAGTCTTTCAAAACCTGATTGTATACAGCCCTATTTTGTTCCAACATAGGAAAATATGTGTGTAATTGCTCTGGGGCATACCTATCCAGGTAGTGAAGGTGCTTTAGAGTTGAGATATGAAGTTCGGCAAAACCATCAATCCAGTTAAGAAACATTGCTAAAACATCATCCTCTAAGGCTCTGGGAATAGATGAATTGAGAACTATATTTCTCAAAGCTTCAAGTTTTTGCTCCTGATGAGTGCGGCGAGCTATCTGAGACGCATGGAGAAAAGTTGTCAGAAAAACGGGACTTTCAAAATCAACTAATTCGATTTTAGATTTTAGGTTCTCTAATTCTCGGACTAAAGTTTCTAAAAATTTATAAGTCCTTTGCGTTGCTGGAGGAACGATATAGCTGTCGAAAAAGCTTGCGAATAACGACCCGACTGTCGGTACAGAACTAACGATTCCTTTGACAGCATTATAATTCTTGTCAGAATTATCGCTATCAAAAGCTGCTTTGAGTTTTTCTCCGAGCGAGTCTTGATTTTGAGGGCTGTTGCTCATAGTTGCTTTTCGCAAAAGGATTTATAAAGCGTAGCCTTCGCTTTTAAGAGGCTGATTAGAATTTTCCGTATTGCTGAGAGTCGGTTTTCACTACCTAACCCCAGAACTTGTTGGCGAACGTAGCCAACCCAATTCTGGGAGAACTGGAACCACACCCAACATTCCTGTCACGCGCAAAATCCATCAGAGTGCGTAGGCTCCATCCGGGGCGGAGCCATCGCGGCCTTGCGGTAACGCACACAACCGCACCTCCTAAGTGGCGTTCACCAAGTTAGTCTGAAGTTAACAGCCGTTTTATCATGATGTCGGCTCAATAACCCACTGAAAATGATGAAAGCAGACACCATCGAAATTGTTGGTTTTCACGCACATATTTACTTTGACAGTGATAGCCGCGATGCAGCAGCGCGCGTGCGCGAAGGATTGGCTCAGTTTGAGGTGCAGCTAGGCCGTTGGCACGACAAACCCATAGGCCCCCACCCGCAAGCAGCGATGTATCAAGTTGCGTTTTTACCCCCGCAGTTTGGCAAAGTCGTTCCTTGGTTGATGCTCCACCGCGAGGGGTTAGATATTCTTGTCCATCCCGAAACAGGGGACGGGCTACGGTTGAGACCAGCTCCAGCCGCCATACATTCTGCCTCTGTAAAGCATCGCGTTTCAAAACGATTTCCGAACCTATCTATTATTTCTTTAATTCGTTTGATTTCAACAATATCAATACCATGACCGATAATATTCATACTGCAACTTAGTCTAAGATTGAACTTAATAAAACCTTGACAAGTTAGCACTTGTCTGATATTTATCTAAAACCTAACAAACCTCAGTTAATTTAAAATCGATAAAATACAGGCTTTGTGTTACTCTTAACATACAGTGGATGGCGTGGACAACCTCTCTGGGTAATTCCCAAACAGTAGAGTGTATCTAAGCTAGTTAGCCAATCGAGAACCTCTTTACATCGGTTTTTAAAAATGCCATTATTACCCCAAGCTACAATAATTTTATCCGCTGATTTAACAGCTTTTTCGAGATAGCGGTCATTTTCTGACCCTACGGGGTCAGTTACCTTTTTTAGTTCTGTGGGTTTTGAAGAGCGGTAAGCAAATAGGTTAACCACTTCAAGCGAACCATAACCCCAAGACTGAGCAAAACTGATGCAGCGACGCAAGGTGGGATCATCAGTAGTTGCATCCGCACGACTGGGATTAAGCATAACAAAAACGACCCTTGGAGCATTAATATCCCACTCCCTCCATAACGAGTAGCGGTAGCTCCCGATTAAGTCTATCACTGCACCTTTTCTCATAGTTGTTTCACCTAAGCACCCCAGAAACTCTTCTATTGATTATTAGTAAAATATCCAAATATTAAAAGGCTGCTTCTATCGCCCATCGAATTCAATAAAATGTCCAAGGGAGGGACTCTATATCCTCATCATTTAGGCAATAAACACTACTATTTATCCATTCTCTGATAAGCAGATTACCACGACCCGCTGCTTTGCGATCGCTCCCAACACCTCAATTTTTGGGAAACTAAACCCAAAGCAAAACCCAACCCGCCCCGCCATGCCCAAACTCCCCGAATGCACGCTTAAATTCCTTTATAGATAATTAGCCGATGAATATCCATACCCTCTTGAGTCAAACCGAACGCCAACGGGTGAGTGACGGAGCCGTTTTACCCATCTTAAACGGTTGCGAATCCTCTAAGCAATTGGTGATGCTTTTGCCACAATTGGGAGATTTCGACAGCCTTGAATATGCTTGGTGGTTGCAGCGGGACGCTCAACGGCTGGAAACACGAGGAATAGCAATTCGAGCTGTGGGAATTGGCGATCGCTCATCGGGTCAGCGATTCTGTAGTTATACAGGATTTCCTAGCGACTGTTTGTTTGTAGATCCCAGCGCCCAACTGCACCAAAAACTTGACCTGTATCCAGGTTTATCGTTAAAACTACCCGGTTTATCGACTGCTATGAATGCTTACGTCAATCTATTGTTGATGTGTTCCGGGATTGGTAGCCCTGGCACTCTGGCAGAAGTATGGAGAGGGTATCGAGGCGACGCAAAAGCACCTCAATTAATTGGTGATGGTGAAATTATTCAGGCTTTCCCTCTTCCAGCCCTACTAGGCTCCACTTTCCGGTGGGCAGGTGGCAAGGGTTTCCAGCGTCCGTTTGAATTGGCAACTTTGCGGCTGCGGAATATGACAGAAGTGCTGAGTAATTGGAAAACCTACGTTCCAAATGCTGCTTATCTCACTCAGCGAGGCGCAACTTTCTTGTTTGACGCTCGGAGAGATTTAGTCTACGAGCATCGAGATCGCGCCATCCTCGGTTTCGCTGCTGATATGAGCAATCCCCTGACATTTCTCTCAGAAATGGTGGCTGATGGAGACTCGTTAGGGCAAGACGGTATGCACTAACTACCGCGCTTAGGGTGTGGGGCTGGCAGGGGGTAAGAGCGGTCGATAGCGAATGGGCATGGGCTTGCGGATAGGGGGATTCATGCGATCGTACTCAATCCCATCATTGCTGCTGGCAATTTCTTGCTTACCATATTCATCCTGTTCCTCCAGAGTCCAACTCTGCATCTCTCCTTTCCAATTGAACTCTACCCAACCGTGTCGCCCCGGTTCTTCCCGCCCTTGTCCGTCAACTAGCAAATGCACGATGTAAAGTTGATTGGTTGGCTCAAGACCACCAAGAAACCAATTACCGTCAATCTCCGCCTTGACGTTAGCTTCATCCAATTGAATGCCAACTTGTGAAAGCGCAGCCATCGCCATTTGCCTTAAAGTTGCCCGATCCATCCCCTTTTCCTCCTGATTGAGAGATGCCGAGCGCAGCACTCGGGCTGTGAACTTCCTCATCCCCTCTATGAAAACTTACAACTTCATTCTTGCACTGCTACCCCTCATAGCCCGCGCCAGCACGAGTCCCCAGCATGGGTGAGCGGTAGATAGCTCACAGCCTCAAGGATAGGCATCTAGAAAAGCTGTTGTTTATCTAGGACTTTCAGCAACAAGTTACGCCCAATTACGCAAGCTATCGCTACACAACGCCATTTGCGATCGCCACCAACACCTCAATTTTTGGCAAACTAAACTCAAACTCCAACCCCAACACCCCCGCCATGCCCAAGATCCATGAGTGCGATCGCTGTCTCCTCTACGGCCGCAACCCACACCTCATCTGTGCCGTGCATCCCACAGGCCCTAACACCGATACTTGCATTGACTTTCGAGAAAACCCTAACGCCGAACCAGAGGAACTGTGGGAACCCGAAGGAGCAAGCTACTACAACGGCGAATTGATTCTGCAACCGAGGCAGCGGTGGACTTTGGAACAGCAGCTAGAACTTTTGGACACGCACCCACTGTTTACCGGCCGGTGTCCCCGGTGTGAACGCCCGTTCCCCAAGTACGAAACACCGCCGGTGCATTGGGATTGTTTGGAGTGCGGGTGGATGGATGATTCGGTTTGAGGCGATCGTTCATAGTGATTGGGCGATCGTTAGTTTTATTGGCTACGGTGCAATGAAAAGTTAGTCGGGGAAATTGCTTTTGCTGACAGTTCTCTGGTTCGTCAGACAGAATTGACGAGGGTAGTGACTTCTGCGCGTTCTTTGGTGGTGGCGGCGGGTATACTGTTGACGACTGTGGGTATAGGTGTTTTGATGGGATAGATGGGTTAACTTTGGTCGCAAGAAAGGTTTGCGCTGGGGGAAGCGGTTCATCTAACTCAGGAGCAGGCGGAAGTTTGCTCGGAATTTGATGAAGTGGAATTCGGATAGTTTGACTAATTTAGAATGTAAAAAGGATGTTCGGCGTTTGGGGGTGACTCTGGAAGTCGCAGGACGTGCATCTACGTCGGGATTCTGCACGATTTGGGTGGAACCTATAAAAAAGCGTAAGTTTAGGGCTTAAATGCTTGCGGTTTCATGCGCTGTAGTGGCGTGTTAGACCGCAACTGCGATACAATTAACAGTTAGTTTTCACATCAAGGTTATTAAGTTACTGAGATTTTCTAAACCGGTAGGTTAAGGTTAAGCACAGAGAGATTCCTAGGCAAAATGAAGAGGAAATGGATTCTATATGACAAAGATGATAGGCAAGTCACCTGGCCAACTTGCATTAACAATTTGTCACCTATTAAAAATGCTATAGGGTCAGAGTTGCCAACATGGATAAAGCAGGCTTTCAATAGAAAGGGCATTTTCAATGAAAATGAAATGGTTGTTCCGATTCACCCAATTTCAGTTTTAGGACAATGTAGTACGGCTAAATACATTGACTGTCCAAATATTCCAGGACACCACATAGAAAACGCTAGAGTTTGTGGAGGGGCACGCTATCTGGATGGCATTGGAAAATATTACTGGTTTGACTTCGATCTTGTTAGTTCGGACGGGACGCTAATAAAATTGCGTATGGCGGTTAATACAGGGGATGCTGACTGCAATGATGGCTTGTGGGGAGCAGTTTGGAGACGCAATACAGGGGAGCTTGTTGCGAACATCTTGAGTAGTGGCGATATGGAAACAACAATACAAGCCGTTTCAAAGAAATGTATCGATCTGTATAAGTCTTATGATATTTGGATTCCCCTCTTTTTCACTCACAAGTATGCCAACAACCTAGAATTGGAAAAACTTGTTGACCTAGCAATTCAAATTTGTTTTTATCCGAAGGCTGAGATTACTAATACTGGAGATCGAATAGTTTGGGAGTAAGCTGTCTAAAGCACTTTGGCAAAAGCGGGTTGACGAAAGGATTTAGTAGCTATCTCAACTACAAGCTTGTAACATAGATCGGGTCGAATAAATTGAAGTAATTAAAAATGAAATTAACAGCAACAATAAAAAATAAAAATCACTCCACCCCTCAACAGATATTACAAAACAGAATCGCTCCTTTCTTCACCCTAACCCTAACTTCTTTCGCACATCCTCACTACTGACAACTTTACCTGCTTTTTGCTGTTGTTTGGAGCGATCGATAATCTCCAAAAACCGAGGATTGCTACTTAAAGAAACCCTTTCAATATCAGCTATAGCTACTAAAACAGCAACAGGTTTACTTTCAAATGCTGCGATCGTAGGTTCTCTTCCCAAACTACGGACATAATCGGCTAATGGTGCTGCACAATCTGACGGTTGTCGCTGCAAAGATTTTTTGATTAATATTAGCGAATCTGGACTTGTTGCTAAGGGTAAATTTTCTAAGTCGGCGATTGGTGTTAGGACAGCTACAGGAGTTCCCTTGATGGTAACAAGCAATGGCTCTTTCCCCAAAACTTGAATATGTTTACCCAAAGATTCAGTTGCTTGTGCGAGTTCTACTGATTTCATAGTTCAATTTCCTCCTGACCGATCCGAACTCGGTTGCGGTTTTTGACTCCAACTGCTTGAATGTAGACTACAGAAACTGTGTTTTCTTCTACATCGTAGTACACCCGTAAATTTCCGATCCGCAATTCCCAGGTTGCTAAACTGTTAGGTTCCATCGGTTTGCGATTTCTTGTCTCAATTAGGGGTTCATATTTGAGTTGTTCGTCTACAGTATCTAATACAGTTCGTTGCTGCCGAGTTGTTAAAAATTTTAGATGCTCAATAGCAGCGTCAGCATATTCAATTTGATAACTCAACGATCCTCATCTCAATGTTAATAACATACCCAAACATTCGTCTTTCTCCACGCCACCCGACATGAAACATCAGATAGCGATCGTGTTCAGTTCCTACTTATAACTCAGGTACGCTTCTTTTGATAAAATCTTAAGAATCCTTTCAGCTAGAGCATTACCCAATTCCCTCGGCTCCAGCTTATGCAATCCACCCCCATACACGCGCCCCTCACCAATTAACGCCTCATCAGAAATGCGATCGAACCCCTCCCACCTCTTTAAGCAATTCTGGCCTATCTAAAAGCACGTTGGCAAGAACAGGTTTAGGATACAACATCAAATAGACATTGATAGCCGTAGCCATTGAGTGATTCCGAATAAATCGAAAAGGCCTACCTCTACCAGTAGGACAACTTGAGGATAGCAAGTAAAAAAACCTAGGGGTCGCCGGGACTGTGTGCGATCGCCCTACAGTTTCTGCTGCTGTGTACTTTGTGTGCTCTGACTTGGCGATCGCTCAAGAGTCAGACAAGCGTGAAATGATGGTGAGATAGGCACTAATAAATATGGAATGCAGAGAATGACTGACTGGCCGCTCGAACCGCTGGATTTGCTAGATACCGACTATGCTGACATCCTCGCCAGCAGCAGCTATCCCGCGTTAGAACTGCAACTGCTCGGGCTGGGGATAGACCCGGCATCCGCCCGCAGGACAAGCAATTTCCTCGCCCTGGTGCGGCAAAAACCCGATACTCCAGAACAGCGGGCGGCTCTAACTAAGGCTTGGGAAGCAGGTTATGGGTTCGATCCCGAACTCGAAGATTTTCAACAAATTGTAGAATTGCTGTGGAACCATCAAAGAAGAGTTGAAAATGATTGATAATCAACAGTTGTCACTAATTAATTAAATGACTGATTCGCCGCTAGAACAAATCGATTTGCTGGACACGGACTACGCCGACATCCTAGCCCACAGCAGCGATCCATCGTTTGAAATGCAACTGGTGAAGTCTGGGATTGATACCGCAGAAGCCCGCATCAAAACCAATTTCCTGACACTGGTGCGACAAAAACCCGAAACACCCGAACAGTGGGCTGCTTTGACCGAGGCTTGGGAAGAAGCTTGCGGGTATAGTTCCCTTTCAGATGGACAATCATAGACAGAGCGATTGACCGCCTACAGGGGCTTTAAGCAACGCCCGAGCAGAACCCAAATATGAGGGGAACGCAGGCGTTATTCGCCTCGGATGCACTACCAGACACCCTCTATCTCTCAGCACAATTGATTGGAGGCAATCAAACGACGTTGAGATTACTTTTCTACCAATATTGAACGCTCCGTTCACATCGGCATGAATTTTTGAACCATCAGCAGCAACGTACCAACTGCGCGCCACCCGCTTGCCACTTTCAGTGGGTTTTTCTTTGTTGTTGGATGTATAGGTTGGGATGGTGTCCCAATCCAAAAATGAAGATTTACTCGTATAAGATTCTTCACCCACCACAACTTTAATTCCGACTGACTCTAATTTGTAAGTCAGAATTTCAATGAATCTGGCGTGCGGTACTTGTACAAAATTCTGGTTATTTCTACGTCCCAGATTGATTCTGGTTTTCCACTGCGCGTTCTTGCCAATAGCAACTCTGGTTACACCCAAAGCTAGGAACTCACTGACAACCATCCGAGTACATTGATGCAGGTACGAATCTACAAAGTTATTGCGATTGGTGACAATGTTCTGGAGGCGGCGCGAGGGGGAGCATCCCGGTTTTGTAAATATCCGAATAAGTGTAAAATAGTTAAAATCAATAAAAGCGTCAAAAAAAGTCGA
>NZ_JAUBPE010000033.1:0-69930 GCF_036700565.1 Microcoleus pseudofavosus SVA1_A4 | reverse complement strand
TTTGCCCAACAATAGCTCAAAACCTCTGCCCTAGTATTTCTGAGTATTTATACTCATCGCAAAAGTGACACGCTCCCTATGGCGGCGAGATTCGCGATATCCTCAACGGCAACAAAGGCAATGATTTTATCAGCGGTGGTAGTGGCGATGACATCCTATTCGGAGATGAAAATAATGACATCGTTGTTGGCGACTTGGGCAACGATTTAATCTTTGGAGGCAAAGGCAATGACTCCATAAATGGCCGCGAAGGTAATGACTTCATTCGGGGTGATAAAGATAATGACTTCATTGATGGTGGCAAGGATAATGACACCTTATTTGGAGGCAAAGGTAACGAGATAATGCTGGGTAGTGATGGAGACGACTACCTGTTTGGAAATCAGGGTTCGGATACCATCTGTGGCGGTGAAGGTAATGATTTCATCAGCGGTGACGAAGAAGCAGATATCCTGGGAGGGTGTGAAGGAAATGATACTCTTTACGGAGGGGAAGATAACGATACTCTCACTGGTTGTCAAGGTGACGATCTTCTTGACGGAGAATTGGGGAATGATAGTTTAACTGGCGGTAGTGGTAACGATATCTTTGTCTTAAAAGCCGATCGAGGATTTGACACGATCGCTGATTTTACGGTGGGTCAAGATTCGATTGGATTAACCGGAGGTTTGAGCTTTAGCCAGTTAGCAATAACTCAAAATACTCAGGGAACTCTCATCAAAAATGCCTTGACAGGGGAAGAGTTAGCTGTGATGGTTGGAGTGAGTGCGAATGCGATTACATCGGCTAATTTCCGGTTGATTTAGGGAAGAATTAAAAGTGCGATCGCCCATTAAATCCACAAAGGGCGATCGCACTTAAATCCAAATCAACAATTGATATCACATCTTCCGCTGAAATTCCTCAAGCACATCCATCAACTGAACTTGACACTGCATCGGAATCAAATCTGCCAGCGGCACTTCCCGCTTGCCGCCGCCCAACTTGACTGGAATACTTTGCAAAACTTGTCCAACTTTGTCAGCATCTAAATTGCCATCTTCCAGCATTGAATAAAGTTGTTGGGCAACAACTGTATGCAGATGAGCATCTCTCAGATACAAATGCCATTTGGCAATGTCAATGTAGACATTTTCGCCGATTTCGGCTGCTAAGGATTCGATCGCCTGGGTAGTATTAGCCATATAAAAAGCAGAACCTTATTTGTTATCAATCAAAAGACTTAACAAATCGCCGACAACTGCCTTCAGCCAGAATCTTTGGTGAGGGGCGAATAATCGGCGATCGCAAAATGGTAAATCGCGTGGGCCAAAACTACTAGAGCCCATCCACCCGTTACCGAAATTGCCCAAGGCCAATTAGCCTTTTGCAAATTGTGAACAAACCACAAACCAGAATTGGTAGCAGAAAAAAGACCGACGTGGATAGCAAAATTCATCCGGTCATCTAAACGGCGGTACTCTGGATCGTTGCGATCGGGTTTGCGGGGCCAACGAGGAGGCATAGTTTTTCACTTGATATTAGTAGTTCAGTGCCTATTTTAATCATAAGTGCAGCTTTTTGAATGCTGCATCCCTCTTTCGGCATGAAACTTATGCCTCTACATTTTCATAGTCCCCAGACTTGCCGCCACTTTTACTAACCAGGCGAATTGACTCAATGGCGATCGACTTTTCCAAAGCCTTCGCCATATCGTACAAAGTCAGCGCCGCCACCGAAACCGCCGTCAGCGCCTCCATTTCCACCCCAGTTTCCGCCTTAATTTTCACCGTCGCCCGAATTTGATACCCCGGCAACTCAGCATCCGCTATCACCTGCACTTCCACGCTACTCAGCGGCAGAGGGTGACACAGAGGAATCAAATTCGCCGTCTGTTTCGCCGCCATAATTCCAGCCAACCTTGCAGTGCCCAACACATCACCTTTCGGCGCATTCCCCGCTTCAATCGTCGCAAACGTCTCCGGCAACATCCGCACCCTCGCAGCGGCCACAGCTTGCCGCACAGTCGGCACCTTCGCCGAAACGTCCACCATTTGGGCTTGCCCGCTGTTGTCGAGGTGAGTTAGCTGTGCCGCATCGGGCAATTTAGAAAAAGTTGGCGAAAGGTCTTGCATTATTTTGGTAATGGTGTTACTGTTAGATTCTGTGAGAAAAGAACTTAATCAATTTTAGATTAAATCTAAACTCAACAGGGGCTTGTAGCTTAGTTGGATAGAGTGCATGGCTACGAACCATGAGGTCGGGGGTTCGAATCCCTCCAAGCCCATTTTAAATCGATAAATCCTCGTAGGGAAACTCGTAGGGACACGGCAATGCCGTGTCCCTACAATTAATTGCGGTAGGGAAACGGCATTGCCGTGTCCTCCTCACTATCGATTATTTTGCGGTAGGGAAACGGCATTGCCGTGTCCTGAGTTGCTATCATTCCAATGCAACCGGAATTGAACTCACCCATTCAAAGCATAAACATCTTTGCCTCGACCGATCGCAAATTTCATCGAATGAGACAAGTCCTTGCTAGACAGAGTAATAAAAACCAGCAAAGCCAAGCCAGCGAGTCCAGCCGCCAAACCAAACATATTTCTGTAGCCGACTTGTTCGGCAACAAAGCCTAAAGTCGGCCCAGCCATCGCAATCCCCAAATCAAATCCGCCAATACAAAGCGAAAACAAGCGGCCCCTTTCATGAGGTTCGCACCTGTCCGACATCAGCGTTACCATCATCGGCATAACAGTACCGCCGGCGCAACCTTCAACCAAAGCTGCGATTAAAAAAGCACTGCTGTTGTTAGCAAAATACAACAATAACATAGATACGGCATAACAGATTAAGCCGCCAGAAATAAACAAGCCGCGGCCGTATTTGTCCGAAGCCCGTCCCGTGAGCAACCGTATACCAAAACTGGCGATAGCCGCCGTAGAATAAAATAATCCTGGATTCAAATTAGCCTTGGTTTCTTGGATAAACAAAGGCATAAAAGTGCTCAAAGTTCCAAATACTAAACCAACCACCAATAACACTAAAGCCGGAATCCGCACTCTCGGATTCCAGAGCATTTCCCAGTATTTTTGGCTATTTTTGTCCTCAGATAGCGAGTCCGATTTTGTTAACTCTGCAAAATTAGGTTCCGCAATTTTGCAGGTAAAAAATATAGCCATTGCAGCGAAAGCCGCCGACATCGCAAACAAAGGAGTATAACCAACCCAAGCTTGCACAAATCCGCCAATAGCCGGCCCAACTGCTAGACCAATAGGATTCACCAAACTCATGTAACCGATTAATTCGCCCCGCTTTCCTGGCGGCGACAAATCTGTTACCAAAGCGCTGTAAGCTGTGGTAAAAGCAGCGATGCTAATGCCGTGAAAAGCCCGGATAAATAACAGTAAGGGGATAGATTGAGCTAACAGGTAGCCCATCGGGGCGATCGCAGCGACTGCCGCGCCTAGAACCAAAACTTGTTTTCGCCCCCTGCTGTCGGCTATTTTGCCCAACTGCGGCCTGGATAGCAAAAGTCCGATCGCAAATGCACCCATCACAAAGCCAATTTGCTGTTTTGTGCCGCCGACATATTGGACGTACAGCGGCAAAGTTGGCAGCAGCGAAGCCAAACTCGACCAGAATAGGAGGCCTGCGGTGAATAAAGTCAGTAAGCTGCGTCTGGGTTGGGGATCGATGTCCCTAAAAATATTCAAGATGCAAATTCCCTTTAAATCTTCCGAGTGTACTCAAAGTAAGTTCGAGTGTCTCTATCATTGTGTTACAAATTCTTAAGATTTGCACCAAAAAAAGTTGATATTCGACTCACTGTCAACTGTCAACCGTCAACCGTCAACCGTCAACTGTCAACCGTCAACTGTCAAAAAAGAGCATTCTTACCAATCAACCTCAGCTCTTTCCTCCACCACCCGCCGATAAACCCACTCGGTTTCCATCGCCAACTTCGGCCAACTAAACCGGCGTTCCAAATCCTCATAAGCATTGTCAACCAACCACCGCCCGTAACCCGGATTTTTCAGCACCTCCAAAATCCCCCAGGCCAAAGAATCCCGATTATTTGCCTCAGTAACAACGCCAGTTTTAGTGTGCAGCACCACCTCTGGAAGTCCGCCCGCATTTGAAACTACCACCGGCACCCTTGCAGCAAAGCTTTCTAAAGCTACAATCCCAAAAGGTTCGTAAAGACTGGGGAAAACCGCGCAGTCAGCTACTGTCTGGAATTTGTCGAGATGTTCCTCAAACATGAAGCCAGTAAAATAACACTTATTCCAAATTCCTAAGTTCCAAGCCAAAAGTTTGAGATGGTCTGTATTGCCGCCGCCAACAATTACTATTTTGGCTTTCCCCCCCATTTCCCAAATTACTTTAGGTGCAGCATTCAGAAATACAGCAATGCCTTTTTCGTAGCTAATTCTTCCTACATAATATACTATTTTTTCGTCGTCTGTCGCAAACTGGCGGCGGAAGTTCATCGCGTCAAATTCGTGCCAGCGCGGCTTTTTTTCCGACCTTATTCCATTGTAAATTACCTCTATTTTGTTCCACGGAGTCGATAGTACCCGTTCGGCTTCCCGCCGCATATAATCGCTGCAAACAATTACCCGCCAAGCGTTGTAAGCGAGGTCGTTTTCCTTGGCGTTGATGTAGCGCTGCCCCTCATTGTGGATGCCGTTGAAGCGCCCGTATTCGGTGGCGTGGATGGTGGCAATTAGCGGTACTTTAAAGGTATGCTTGAGGGCGATCGCCGCATCTCCTACCAACCAATCGTGAGCGTGGATGATATCAAAGGGGCCTTCCTCCAGCATCAGTTTGCCGCCTTGGTGGCCCATGCTTTGGTTGAGGTTCGCCACCCAGTGAAAAAAGTCCCTGGCGTGTCCCACCACCACCCGATGCACCTGTATTCCTTCCACCACTTCGTACATCGGCGCATGGCCGAACTCTACTGTAATTAAGTGAATCTCGTGGCCCAGCTTCACCAATTCTGGATACAGTTCCGCTACGTGGCGGGCGATACCGCCGACGATTCTGGGAGGAAACTCCCATGCCAGTACCAAAATTTTCATCTTTCTCCCCTCCAAAGAATTTATATATCTTAATGTTTATGATTAACAGATTTATTGTATAATACGCAGCCTAAAATGTTGGTCGATCGCAAGTTTATGGCCGAGGGCTGACATTTGGCAGCAATAATAAGCTGTCGGGCATCTAAATTGTATTTTTCGGGCGGGCGGGACGCCCACCCCACAAGAATTCATCAAACTTGAGTGTAAAATTTAGATGCGCCTACCTGCTTACCCTTTCTTCAAAATCGGCTCCAAGTCGCGGCGAAAACGAGTCCAAGCAGCAACCGATCCAGAGTTAGAAACAGCACCCTTGCGCATCAAAATCGCGCCGTCTTCAAAGCCCACAATTCCGTACTCTCCAGATTTGGAAAGGCGATCGATCTGCGGGACGATCGCCTGCAACTGTCCCCGTTCCCGGCGAAACGCAGCCTGATACTGCTGCAACTGCCACATATCGGCAATTACATACTCCATCTTCACTGCCTCCCCCGCATCATTCCGCAGTTCAAACATCGGAAACCTGAGAATTTCCCGGCGGCTTGACAAAATCGGCACAATAGTATTCGTCGCAGCCACGCTAGCATCAGCAGGAATTTGAGCCAACAGCGGCCGGACTTGAGATACGTGCTGCCACTGTCTGACGAGAGGAACCTGCACCCAAGGATCGATCGCATCAGGCAAAATGAAAGAAAAAGTCCGATTTGGGTTAGACGTGAAGGTAAAAAATAGCGACAAGCAGATGCAAAACGCCCAAAAGCGACGAAACTTGGAAGACGAAGCCAAAGGCAAAACCGCAGAAGGAAAGCGCAAGCTTGTTTTTTCTCCGCTTCTAATTTTATCTTCTTCCTTTTGGCGATCGGCCCACCACAGGATTGCCCCGTAAAAAAGCCCTGGAACCACAGTCATCGCATAGCGAATATTAATCGCCAGCACCGACTCTCCTTTCGCTAAAAACAGCTTCAGCAGCGGAAATCCAGCTATCGTCCAAGACGCAGGCGCTACGGCAGGAACTAAAGCTAACGGCAACCACTGGCCGAGCAGGTATTTGATTTTACCAAAAAACGGCGTAAATAGTTCAGCCACCAACCGCCCCGGATTGCTAACCATTCCCCAAAGAATTTCTAGAGTCGAAGCTTCATCCCCCGAAGCATATTGACCGAAGCGCTCCATCATAAACCGCTGGGATATGTCATCAGAAAACAAAGGCATAATCAGATTGGTCAGGACGATCGTGTAACCAAAACTGAGTATGCAGACAGCCAAGCCAGTCCGAGGGTAGCGCCGACTGCAAATCATGTAAAATCCGACGCCAAACAAAACAATTCCCGAATCTTCTCGCACGGCCAAAATTAAAGTTGCCAGAATCCCAAACAGCCACCACCAGCGCTTCTCCATCGCCAGCAGCAAGCCAAAGACATACAGCGGAATTTGACAAACATCGTGAAAATTACCCAAAGTCGGGCCGATGACCGCGTTAGCGCAGTAATAGCTCACAACAATTGTCGCCGACAGCCTCGGTTCCAGATAGTGTCTGGCGAGAGCATAGAGCACTCCTCCAGCCGCCGCAATTAAAGTCACCTGCAACACAGTCAAAGTGACGGGCGAGGGAAACAGCGAATAAATTGGCAGCCACAGCATCAGCGCCGGGGTGAAATGCTGCCCCAACCGGTAGTAAGATACTTCCGGGAGCTGGTTTTGGTGAACGACATTAGTGGACAAAGCCGAAGACAGGGAACTCTCAAACAAGTGACCCCGAGTGCCGTTCCAAAAAAGTTGATTGAAAATCCCTTGGTCGTAAGTAGCGTAAAAGCTGTAGTAGCGGTGCAGCGTCAGCAACAAGCACAGCACAAAAAAGGCGGCCGCCACTTTAACCACCACCCGCAGCGACTCATTTTTCTTCCATCTCAAAAATGTCATGGGCCCGCCGTAACGAAATTATCGGACAATAGCACAAATCTAAAGTAAGTATTAAATTAAAGTAGAAGTGAAATAACTCGGCTCGGCAATGGTCAATTATTTTCACCCGATCGAAAAGCTCAACAGCGTCCATCCAACACCCGGCACCAGCGACACCGACTGTTCTCCCGAACAGCCGACCAATTCCGAACCGCTTTTACAGCTTTTGCTGTTCGTAGACAAGCGTTCCTCTTCCAGGGAACAGACCAGACACATCCGCAAGTACCTCAAGGATTTGAAGGCAGAGTGCGACTTTGAGCTTCAAGTCATCGACGTAGGAGAACAGCCCGATTTAGCCGAACACTTTAAACTTGTAGCGACTCCCTCGCTGCTCAAAATTCATCCCGAGCCTCGACAAACTCTCGCCGGCAGCAATTTGATCGCCCAACTAGAACACTGGTGGCCCCGCTGGAAGCGTTCTGTAGAAGAATACGCAGTTGGGCAGCAGTCTGCCCCAGCTCTGGCGTCCTCTCTGGCACACGACCCAAAACCCATCTATTCCGTTGCTTGCGCCGCGGAACTCGTGCAGCTTTCTGATGAAGTTTTTCGCCTCAAACAGGAAAAAGAACACCTGCAAGAGCAGTTGCAGTTTAAAGACCGGATTATTGCGATGCTAGCTCACGACTTGCGCAATCCTTTGACGGCCGCATCTTTGGCTTTGGAGACTTTGGAGTCCAGTCAGAAGGTGAAAGAGGGGGAAAAGTCGCGTTTGACACCGAGTCTGGCGGCTCATTTGATGAAACAAGCCCGCCGCCAAATCCGAATTGTCGATCGCATGATTACAGATATCCTGGAAGCAGCCCGGGGTACAAACGCTCAACTCCACATTGAAGCAAAAAAAATCGAACTGGGGGCGATTTGTCAAGATGCAATCCTGCAATTTGAAGATAAATTTCAGGCGAAAAGTCTGAACTTGGAAACAGACATTCCCACAGATTTGCCCTTGATTTATGCCGATCCCGATCGCATCAAACAAGTCATAGTCAACCTGCTTGACAACGCCAGCAAGTACACGCCAGACCGAGGAACTGTTAATCTTTCAATTCTCCACCGCACAGCTTACAAAGTTCAAGTCAGCATTTGCAACAGCGGCCCGGGAATTCCTGAAGAAGATTGCGCGAGCATTTTTGAAGACAGCTTTCGCTTGCAGCGAGATAAATCAACAGACGGTTACGGCATTGGACTGTCTCTGTGTCAAGGCATCATCCGCGCCCACTACGGTCAAATTTGGGTAGACTCCGTACCCGATCGAGGCAGTTGTTTTCACTTTACTCTGCCCGTCCAAAAATAAAAGTTAGCTGTCATTTGTCAGTTGTTAGTTGTCAGTTGTCAGTTGTTAGTTGTCAGTTGTCATATCAAATCCGGTAGCATCGGAATTATTAATATTACCGAAATCAGGACACGGCAGTGCCGTGTCCCTACAATAAATCTGGGGTAGGGAAACGGCACTGCCGTGTCCTCTATATAATTCCGGCGCAGCCGGAATTGATATCAGTTGGAACCGAATTTGATATGACAGTTCAACTTGAACGCAGTGCAGCAATAATCTGTGCGTTTGCCTTGGGAAAAGTAAATTGGTCAATTTCGTCGAGTGTCACCCAGCGAATTTCATCGCATTCGATCGTTTGCGGTTCCCCGCTGACGTGGCGGCAGTGGTGCACGTAGAGCCTAACTGTAAATTTAGTGTAGTCGTGGTCAATTGTAATCAGGCGATCGCCAACTTCTACGACAATCCCCAACTCCTCCATAATTTCCCGTTCTATGCAAGCTTCGATCGTTTCCCCAGGCTCTATTTTACCCCCCGGAAACTCCCACAAACCGCCGTGCAGTCCGTGCTGTCGGCGCTTGTCAATCAAAATTTGTTGTCGATCGTTCCAGATCGCAGCAACGCCGATAACTTTGTGGGGCACAGGAGAAAGAGACATATGAATGGGGAATTGGGAATTGGGAATTGGGAATTGGGAATTGGGAATTGGGAATTGGGAATTCAAGAATAATATCAATAATTATTCAATTATTTAATCAACAATCTAAAATCTAAAATCCAAAATCCAAAATCTTAAGCCCCCATCTTGCGAGGGGGGCTTGACACTTGCACAGCTTAAATGTTAGTAATCAACTAATCTTCCGAGCCGTGTCTCTCACTGGCTTGTATCGACTTTTCAAAAGTCATTCGCTGTTCGGCATTTTTGAGAAAATAACCGCTAATCATCGCCGAGGCGAGCAATCTACCCAAATGTTCGCGACTGGTAGTAACTGTCACCCCGAAGTGTTCCGAAGGCAAATTCCCCAAAAGTCCGACAATATTTCGCTCCATTACTTGAAACACTTCGTGAGAAGTCGGCTTAGACAACTGAGAAACAGTGTCGGGAGCCATTGACTGCACGTATTGCCATAATAAGTTGGCATTTTCTCCGTCTTCTTCAAAAAATTCTGGGGATTTATTAGATGAATTACTCACGAGTACCTCCGTTTCAGAGACAGCTTGTTATTTTAGATGCGGGCGGTTAAATTAAATAACCATTATCAGATCGCTGCTGATCTTTATTACTAAGTAATTACTAATGTAGCAGGACAGTCGCAGCAACCAAGTGGGCACAACCGAATTAAAAGCGGCGGTTTTTACGATTTTAGATTGGGGATGGCGATCGGGCATTTCGCCCGATCGCCAAATGGCCAATCTACCTAGCTGGCTAGATAATCGTTGATATCTTGCTTGCGCTTGCGGAGTTTGGTCAAAGCTTCCCGTTCTATTTGCCGCACTCGTTCCCGACTGATGTTGAGACGATCGCCTATTTTTGCCAACGTTAAGGTTTGCCCGTCTTCTAAACCGAACCGCAAGGCGAGAACTTCTCGCTGTTGCTGAGTCAGTTCCGCCATCAGGTGGTCTAAGTCAGTCCGCAGGGAAGATTGCAGGGCAAAATCTTCGGGGGTAGTACCCGTATCTTCCAACAAATCGCCCAACTCTGTATCTTGATTGTCTCCCACGCGCAAGTCCAGGGAAAGTGGCAGGCGCGCGCGATCGAGATATTCGCGAATCTGTTTGGGAGTCAATTCTAGCTCTGATGCCAATTCAGCAGCCGTGGCCGCGCGGCCGAGCTGTTGAGCAAGTTGGCGCTGAGCCTTTTTAATTTTGTTGAGCTTTTCGGTAATGTGGATAGGCAAGCGGATGGTGCGGCCTTTTTCGGCGATCGCCCGAGTAATTGCCTGACGAATCCACCAATAAGCATAAGTTGAAAATCTGTAGCCCTTAGTCGGGTCAAATTTTTCTACTCCCCGCTGCATCCCGATCGTGCCTTCCTGAATTAGATCGAGCAAATCTACGTTGCGCTTGATGTATTTTTTGGCAACAGACACTACCAGGCGGAGATTGGCTTCCACCATTTGGCGCTTTGCCCTTTCCCCGTGTTCGATCGTCCGCTGCAACTGTGCCTCAGACAGCCCGACTGTCTGTGCCCATTCAGCCGCCGTCGGGTCGCGGCCTAACTCTTCGGCTAAAATATTTTTCTCCTGATGCAGTGCGGCTGAGCGCTGTACCTGTTTCCCGTAGAGTATTTCTTGCTCATGGGTCAACAGCGGAACGCGGCCGATTTCCCGCAAGTAAGCGCGAACAGAATCTGTATCTGAGGACTTAAGAGTTTTCATGAGCTTTTCCCGCTGAGGATCTGTGCCTCTAAAGGTTTGCGGCTTCGCAAACCCCTAGCTTTAAATGAAAGGAAAGCGGGCGGGGACTTGCGCTTTCCTTTCACTTAAAGAGGCTTCGTTTTATGGTAACTAGCTGCTACTCCCAGTCAGCACCGTCTCAGGTTAGGTTTTGGTTGGGGCGTGCACAATACTACGTTATGTTAAGAATCTTAACATTTGTGAGAGCAGTTGCCTACATTTCTTCATATTTATTTCGTGCAAGTCTGCACTGCACTGTATGAGAGTACCCGTAAACTAGCTTCAGAGTTTGCATCATGTTAAACAAAATCGGGCAAATCTCAGAGGGGGAGAGGGGGAGATGGGAGACGCTACCAGATGCTTTTCCAAAACGCAATTAAAAAATACAATTTAAATGGCCAACAACTTGTCAATAATCAGGCTTTGAATTTACAGATACAGTTCGCAATCGCACGGCGCGATGCTTAGAAACCGGGTTTTTTACGCTCATCTGCGGGTTGTAACGCGTCTTTTCGTAAAAAAACCCGGTTTCGCACGGGTTCCATGCACAGATCGTGACCAATGACTAATGACTTCTTTGCCGTTGAGCTTCGTATAAGATGAGGGCTCCGGCGATCGACACATTTAAAGATTCTACGCTGCGGCTCAGGGGGATTTGGATTTGTCGATCGGCCAAACTTCTCAATTGGGCCGACAACCCAGAGCCTTCATTGCCCAAAACTATCAGAGTCGGCACTCGCAAATCTACTTCCCAATAAGTTAAACTCGCGTCGGCGACGGTTGCTAAAATTTGCATTCCTCGATTTTTATAGCCGGAGACTTCGGCGGTTAAATCTGGACTGACTGCCATTGGCAGTTTAAACCAAGCTCCTGCCGAGGCGCGCAGCACTTTTGGATGGTCTAAATCGGCGCACTCAGCGCTCAGTAGCAAACCGTCGGCATTAGCAGCCGCAGCCGTGCGGACGATCGCCCCCAAGTTACCGGGATCTTGGATTGTTTCTAAGGCTATTCCTAAAGTTGACAATTCTGTCGGTGGAGTTGCGGTGCGCGGTGCGGTGGCGATAATCCCGTCGGGTTGGACTGTAGTGGCGATCGACTCTAACACTTTTGCACTTACTAATTCTGTGCGATCGGCTAAATTACCAACTTGCTCCCAAAGTTTCCCGTGATCCTCCAGCCATTCGGGAGTGCAGCAAACCGTTGCTAGCGGGTATTTGGCAGCGCAAGCTTCTTCGAGCAAGTGCGTCCCTTCGAGTAAAAATAATTGTTGTTCCCTGCGTCCCTTCGAGCTGTGCAGCTTGCGGATTTCTTTAACTAGGGGGTTTTGAATACTTGTCAGCATTGTTTAATTCAGCAGAGCGAATGGGGTTATTGCCTGTATCGGGTTAACCCCAAACTTTCTTCTGCCTTTGGAATGCGGAACCCGGGACTTGAACCCGGAAGGCTTGCACCACATGAACCTGAATCATGCGCGTCTACCAATTCCGCCAGTTCCGCATCGGTCACGAATTACTACTCTGCCATAAGTTCGCCGATATGTCAAGTGTTTTTTGCCATTTATTTTTTAGTGTGGGATGCAAGTAATATTTTGCACAAATTACTGTTCGGGTTGAGAAATCCTTTAGTTTCGAGGATTTACTGTTAGCCAAACATCGCAAAACGCTGTGTAGTTGAGTAGGGTGCGTCAGCTCGCGTCCGGTTATTAATAATCCACAAGCTTCGATCTGACGCACCCTACGGGATTTGCTGAAAAAACGGGAAATCTAATCGGCCAAATCCGGGAAAACCTCGCGCACGGCCGGATGAACCAATCGGTGATTCTGCACGTTCAATCCCTTCGCCAAACTCGGATTAATTTCCAATGCTTTAATCCCGCTATTTGCCAACTGCAAAACATAAGGCAAAGTGCTGTTATTCAAAGCTTGAGTCGCAGTCCAAGGCACGGCACCTGGCATATTCGGCACGCCGTAATGCAACACTCCTTCCTCGACATAAGTGGGATTTGTGTGAGAAGTTACCCGCAAAGTTTCCACGCAGCCGCCTTGATCGACAGCGACATCAACAATCACAGAACCGGGGTGCATCTTCGCAACAAATTCGCGAGAAACCAGAATAGGAGCTTTTTTACCTAAGACCAAAACCGCGCCGATTAATAAATCAGCATCGGGAACAACTGCTTCAATTTGCAAAGGACTGCTGTAGAGGTATTCTACTCTGGAACCGAACAGAGTTTCTAGATAAGCCAGTCGATCGACATTTACGTCCAAAATCTGCACTCTAGCGCCCATTCCTACAGCAATACGCGCCGCTTCCGTGCCGACGATTCCGCCGCCCAAAATCACAACTTTGCCCGGTCTTACCCCCGGTACGCCGCCCAAAAGCACTCCTCTGCCACCTTGCTGTCGTTCCAAAAACCGAGCTCCGAACTGCACGGCCAAACGCCCTGCAATAATGCTCATCGGCGTCAGCAGCGGCAATTTCCTGTCCGGGAGTTCCACGGTTTCGTAGGCGATGGCTTGGACTCCGCTGTCGATTAAATGCTCGGTTAATGCGCGATCGGCCGCCAAGTGCAAATATGTAAACAGCAACTGCTCTTTTTGAATCAGCGGATATTCAGCAGGCAGCGGTTCCTTAACTTTAACAATTAGTTGTCGATTCCAGACATCTGAAGCCTTTAAGACAATCTTAGCCCCTGCTTCAACGTAGTCCTCGTCCGCGAAACCGGCCCCAGCACCTGCATTCGTTTCTACAAAAACTGTGTGGCCTTTGTCCGAACAAGCCCGGACACTTGTGGGACTGAGCCCGACTCGAAACTCTAAATCCTTGATTTCCTTGGGGACGCCTATTTCCATCTATAACCTCAAATTGCAGCCATACTTCGATCGAATCTAGCCTAGCAATAATTCCATCGGCATAATACCATTTGAGATATTAGATTTTGAAACCCCGGTTTAAATCCCCGACTTCTTTAAGAAGTCGGAGATCGGGAGATACTAGATTTAAAAGTCATGCTGTGCTAGGGGAACAATTTTTTGATTTTCCGCTACTGCGATCGCAATTTCCCCAATTTATCATTTTCCATAAGTCGATATATATGCAGTCAAAATACTCATCTTATCAGTCACTTATAATTTAACAGCAGCGACTCAGGTCTCAAAAAAACAATGTCACGCACACCTACCTTAACATTCGATCGCGGAACTCTATTGCTGCACCCGCCCCCCAAAGGCAGAGACTGGGTGGACTTTGCGACTTGGGACGATCGCGTGGAAAAATACCGCATTCGAGCGATTCACTACCGCCCGCTGGTAGAATGCCTCCAAGCCGACTGCATTCACTTCAGCGACGAAGCTAGGGCATACGAACTACTCGAACTCGTACCCAGCGTGGAAATGCAGCCTTACCTACATCAATCACAAGCCCTCGCAGCTTGGCAGGAAGCCGGCAGCCAAGGAGTAGTTGTCCTCCCCACCGCTTCGGGCAAAACTTATCTGGCACAATTAGCCATGCAAGTCACTGGTCGCAGTACATTAATTGTAGTACCAACTCTCGATTTAATGCACCAGTGGTACGCTAATTTAAAAGCAGCTTTTCCCGACATCGAAATCGGATTGTTGGGCGGAGGTTCGCGGGACAAAACGCCAATTTTAGTTGCAACCTACGACAGTGCAAGTATTCATGCAGAAACCTTGGGCAATAAATACGGTTTGCTGGTTTTTGACGAATGCCACCATTTGCCAACGGACTTTTATCGAGTAATTTCCGAATATGCGATCGCCCCTTATCGACTGGGACTGACAGCAACACCCGATCGCACCGACGGCCGCCACAGCGATTTGCATTTTCTCATCGGCCCGACAGTATTTAGCAAAAGACCCGAAGATTTGGCAGGCGATGCTTTAGCCGACCATAAAATAGTTCAAATTATGGTAAAACTGTCAACAGAAGAAACCGACCGCTACGCCGAATTAATCAACATTCGCAACGACTTCTTAAAACAGTCTAACATCAGAATATCCAGCCTCGAAGGTTGGAAACAGTTTATCATGGCAAGCGCGCGATCGCCCCTGGGACGGCGCGCCATGCTAGCCCACCGCCAAGCCAAAGAAATCGCCCTTTGTACCGAAGGAAAACTGCGAATTTTAGCCCAAATACTAGCAGAACACTCTCCCCAGCGCACCCTAATTTTCACCGGAGACAACGCCACAGTTTACCGAATTTCCCAAGAATTTCTCATCCCCACAATTACCCACCAAACCCCAGTCAAAGAACGCCACAAAATCCTCGATCGCTTTCGCAGCGGCGAATACAAAACCCTCGTCGCCTCCCACGTCCTCAACGAAGGAGTGGACGTTCCCGACGCCAGAATTGCTATCATATTATCAGGCACCGGCAGCGAACGCGAATACATCCAGCGATTGGGTAGAGTTCTCCGCAAAAGCAGCGATGTAAATAAGTTAGCAATTCTCTACGAAGTCGTCACCGAAGACACCAGCGAAGAAAGAACTTCTCAACGCCGCCGAGGAGGAATGCAGCCTCACAAACCCCAAGCAAAAACACAAATAGAACCGCCAAAGCCAGAATATCAGAAATTAGAAATTGTCAAACCGACACCCATTTACGGAGTCAACCGAGAGACAACTAAAAAAGCCGCAGAATCACCTGCAAAATGGGGAGAAGACAATGATGAAATTCCCTGGTAACAAGCCCAAACTATATCTGAACACTCTCTTTCTTTCTTTCTCTCTCTTCTCTTCGCGTTCTTCGCGCCTTCGCGGTTCGTTAAAAATAAAAAACTATTAACAAATGCTACCCACTGATTTATTAAGTCACCGCCAAAACGGGGAGTCAATCATCCCCCTACGCCTCAAGATAGATGCTAAAAACATAGATGCAGCTACCGAAACGATAAACTGCTTTCAAGAGTCGATCGGCAAAACCCAAGGCGAACTCGACGGACGGTTGCTAGAATTAGAAGGCGACAGCCCCGATTATCGGCTGAAACGGGGATTAGCGCACCTGCTGAAAGGCGGTTTCTGCACATTGGAAGTCATCAGTCCCCTAGAACCCTCAGAGTTGAGACAGCGGGTTTTTGCATTGTCCGCGCGATCGACTCCCAGCCCTCAATCCACCCAATTAACCCTGGAAAAAGTAGCAACTGAACTCAGCCAAGACTTAAACAGAGAAGTTTTGCCTCACGAAATCACTACAGGTTTATACGCGGATTTAAACGAAAACAAAATCCTCACAGAGTTTAATGCGCCAACACCCGAAAACTTGCTTCACAAATACAATCTTTCTCAAGTTCAAGGCATATTTTACCGAGCAAGTCAAGTCCAATTAACCGCCCACCGCAACGATCCAGGAGAATACAAACTCTTATTTCGCTATCTGAAACTATTTCAATTAATGACTTACATCGAAGGCGATGCAGACCACGGTTTTACACTGACAATAGACGGCCCTACAAGCTTATTTAAACCCAGCACCCGCTACGGCTTAGCCCTCGCGAAAATGCTGCCCGCACTGCTGCACGTCACCAAATGGAGTATGCACTCGACACTGCACACAAAAGACCCTTTTAGCGGCGTTTTGAAAACAGGTAAATTTACCCTAAATTCCGATTGCGGTTTAGTCAGCCACTATCCCCCTGGCAAGCCTTATGATAGTATGTTAGAAGCAGCATTTGCTGAAAGATGGAATTCCACAAAAACCGAGTGGAAACTAGAACGCGAAGTTGATTTAATTCCGATTCCAGGTAGTGTGATGATTCCCGACTTTCGGTTAGTGCATCCCGACGGGCGAGTATTTTTACTAGAAATAGTTGGCTATTGGCGGCCGGAGTATTTGCAAAAGAAATTTGCACAAGTACAGAAGTCAGAATGCGATAACTTGATTTTAGCTATTTCCGAACGGCTGAATTTAGAAAAAGCCGGAGTGAATGTAAATGACGTGCCAGCAAAAGTAGTCTGGTTTAAAGATAAATTGCTGCCTAAATCAGTCCTGGAAGTCCTCGAATAGTATACCAATCCGCCCATCAGTTGCAAACTTCTTTCTTTCTTTCTTTCTTTCTCTCTCTGCGCCCTCTGCGCCCTCTGCGGTTCAAAAAAATCCTCCTCAAAAAACATCGTACATTCCCAGCTATACTAAAATAGGAATTTACCCAAATCCTTGCCACCGCGTACTCTCACCCTAAAACCGATTGAAAAATGGCAGACACAAGTATTGTCGAAAGAATCAAAAAGCTTTTAGCCCTCGCCACCTCATCCAATGAAAACGAATCGACTGCTGCGGCCGAAAAAGCTTCCCTTTTACTGGCACAGTACAATCTCAGCCTCGCCGATTTAGGGCCAAATCACCAAGAAGAGATTGACGAAAACTCTGTTGAAACAACATCGAAATTTGTCACTTGGAAAATGATTCTGCTTTCGGGAATTGCCGACGCTAACGGTTGCAATGCCATGCGAAACACTTATAATGGCAGTATGTTTTTGGTGGGAACTTCTACCAACCTGATTGTTTGCAAACATCTGTACGAGTATTTGAGTTCTGCAATTGAAAAAAGGGCTAAATACCGCAAAGGAAACGGCAGGGGGTTGGCGTATCTGAATGCTTTTCGAGTTGGATGCGCGACGAGGTTGAGACAAAGATTGTTGGAACAAAAACAGGAGATGGAAGAGTCGGGGATTCCGGGTTCGGGGGATGTGGCGGCGACTCCAGGGATTGTAGTGCGATCGATGTTTGAGAAAAATCAACAGGCGATCGCGGATTATTTAGAGGGTCGAGGGGTTAAAATTAGAACGAGAACAGATTCTCAAGTCAGCAGCGAGGCGGGTTTTAATTCGGGGTATGAAGTGGGCGACAAAATTAGTTTGCACAAGCAAGTACAGCCGCAAGAGGATATGAAGCAACTTAATGAAAGTCTTTGAGTTCTCTATAGTAATTGAGGGATAATCAAAACTGGGATAAAATTAAAGCAAATTAGAAATTAGGTCTGATTATTCCGATTCTTCCGATTGATCTCGGACTTTGAAATAGTAAAAAAGATTAGCAACAGCCAAATTCGAGGCTTTTTCCAAGTTCGACGATACTAAACTTTTATGACCCGCTATTTCCCCTTGCTCAATGATATAATCTTCGTACTCTTGACGCTGCTGCGGATCGAGCATTAATTCCAGTTGAGTGCAAAGCGCATAAAAATGAGACTTCGGCCTCAAATTTTCATAAAATAACTGTTCATCCGGTATCGCTAAAGCTGTTTTGGCTGAATTTTTATCCCCCATAACAGCTAAGTCTGATTTACTAAAATCAGCACTCTCTAACTGCTTTAACTCACTTTCGGGCAAAGCTTTAGTCCATTCAATCTGATTAAGCCAAATGTCTAAGGCAGCTAAATCGTGATTGTGAATTCGCGTGATTTCAGGAAACAGAAAATCTAGTTCGTCATCAGAGTCACAAGCATCAATTATTCTTAAGCCATCTTGACGGATTTGTTGTTGAAGCTGAGAAAGCTGATCGCCCGCAGCACCAAATTCATTTTGCACCTGATACGTGCCGATAATACTTTGCTCGATCGCCCAACTGCACTCTAACCGACGCAACTGTCCCGCCGCACAAGTTTCTGTCAACAAATGCGGGTTTCTGTAGTCTGCTAAAGCCTCAAACAACATCCCCCGCGCTGCATCAATTTCAGCATTGCGACGGTTAATGTCTTGAAGTTGCAAAGCAGATCGCATTCGTTGAATTGCTTGATTAAATAACCCGTAAGCTCGCACTAAGACTAGGCGATGGTTCTCAAATTTTATATCTGCAACCACTTCGGAAATTAATTGCTTAATTTCCGCGCCTTGACCTTTCAAAAGTTGTTCTAAATTGATGAAACCATTTTCTACTTTAACTTCCAGCCTCTCTACCGCTTTTTTTAGTTTCAATGTCTGGTGCAAATTCACCGCTGACAAGGCTACCCCGGCGAAAGTTCCCACACCAATGACGGCTGTTGTCGCTTGCAGCACTCCCATACTGGCTTGGACGGCTTGAAAGCCCATGTGAATTTGCTGCCTCTGCACCTCCAAATCAGCTTTGACGGCTTCAACGCCCTTATAGTTTTGGTACATCTGCAAGCCACTCATGACAAGCTGCACGGGCAACACTAAGGGCGCTAGCGGGCTATTGTTGACGATCGCGCCAACCGCATGAGCCACAAACTGTCCCGTCGCTGCATCCCTCGCCATGCCGATCGGCACTCCGGCAGATGTAAAAACTTGTACATACTTGCCAGCCTCGATCGCAGCCTGTACCGCTGCGGGAAATACAAAGTTCATCATAAATTTTTACCCTGGTAGAAACCAACACAACAACTGATCTATTATGATCCATTTAATAAAAGAAATATTATTAGGCGCTGCCAATGAATAATTCGTTAATTAGTCCCCAAACAATTGAGCTTGTTTCGCTGGTGACAGGGCAAAAACTCCGAAAAGAAGATATTACTCCGCCTGTGCTTTTTCTGGGGGGGCTGGTGACGGTGTTGCTGGGAGTCATTCATGCTGACGGTACGGTAAGTGCTGAGGAAACGCAGCGATTGCGGGCAACTTTGACGGAACTTATTCCCCCTAACAGCAGTTTGGGCCCATTGGTAATGCCGATGGTTAAGGGTGTGCGGGAACAGCAAGTTTACAAAAAAATGCAGGAGTTGTTGGCGCTGACAGCGTGTTTTTCTGAGGAGGAAAAACTGCTGCTGATTAGTTTTGGCTATCAGATGTCGGCAGCAGATGGGACAATGGACGATAGCGAAAAAGAGTATTTAATACTTATCGGTAACACACTGGAAATTGACTCTCGATACTTGGCAGTTTTAGAAGCGAGTTTTAGCAATCAAGCGATCGCAGATACAGCAGCTTTAGCAGAAGTGCACAGGTTACTCGATCCAGCACAATTTCAATCTCTCGATTCTATGTTTGTCCGTGCTGCCAGTCACATTATCGGACATTTACCAGCAAAACCGAAACACAAAACAAATCAAAATCAGTCAGTTTCGTCCTATCAGGAGTTGAAAAAATTTCAACTGTACCGACAACAACTGGATGCTGTTTGTGGAAAACTATATTTAACTCTGCAAGATGGAAGCGATCGCAACGTGCTATCTCCTACTTTAACAGCAGAAGTAACAAAAATATCTCGCAAATTGCAATCTCAGCGGTTTCGCGTGGTTGTCGTCGGCGAGTTTAGTAAAGGCAAATCAACCTTACTAAATGCTTTGGTGGGCGAGAAAATTCAACCAGTGCGGGCTACTCCTTGTAGCGGTACGGTGACTATTTTGAAATATGGATCGAAGCGCAGGGTTGTTTGTTATTACAAAAATGGAGATAAGGAAGAGATTTCGCCGGAAGAATATCAAAAGAAAGCTTCTATTTCTAGAAAGGCAGCTTCTGGTTCTCTTGCAGATGAAAAAGCCACATCAGAAATCGCAGAAATCGTTTTTGAGCATCCCGAATTAGAGTTGTGCAGCAATGGCGTAGAAATTATTGATACTCCCGGATTGAACGAACAAGCGGAACGCACAGTGGCGACTCAGCAAGTTCTGAAAACGGCTGATGCAGTTATTTTTTTGACTCAGGCTAACACTGTTTTAACAAAGACAGAACAAGAACTGCTTTTGTACTTAAAAAAAGAATTGAATTATGGTGAAGAGAATGAAGGTGCAAGAAACATTTTTATTGCAGTGAGTTTTTTCGATTGGCTGGAGAGTGAAGAGGATCGCCAGGATGTAAAAGAAACGGTAGAAACAATTGTTTATGGGGAAAAACCAATTATTGCTGGTAAAAACCGGATTCATTTTATTTCGGCTAAATCAGCACTTAATGCTATTTTGGATGGGACGGAAAATGAGTATGTGAAATCTTTTCAGGATTTCACCAAATCTCTCGAACAGTTTTTGATAGAAAAACGGGGCGCGATCGCACTTAACCAATCTGCAGCCGGAATTAAGCAAATTATTAATACTGGCTGCGATAAATTGAGTCAATATAGGGAAATGTTAGAAGGAAATTTGACAGTTTCTCAAGGAGATAAACAGAAAATATTTGAACAGATGGCGGAAGCAAGCGGCCGCGATGTTAAGATTAGACTATTAGCAGGAGAACTGAGAAAACAATCTTCTAAGGAAGTCGATCGGTCTTTTCATGAGTGGCAAGAAGGATTGGACGATCGCATGGCTACCAAAAGTAAGGAATGGACTTCAGAGCACAATCAGATTTTGAGCCAAAACCACTTGATCCAAGATTATGCCAATCAATTTGTGAAGGAACTAACACAAGAGATTGATGACTGGAGCGCCAAAAAATTGCAGTTTATATTGACACAAAAAATAGCAATTTTAGACAGCAAAATTAATGAAGATATTTCTGCAATTCGACAAGATTTTCAACAGTTGGATCTGCAACTTAGCACTAGCCTTGTTACTCAATTCAATAACTTCGCCGCAAGAAATCTGGGTGGAATTGGTATCGATGGACTAGATATCGCTTCATCAATCAACTCAGATATTGGAGGTCCTGGAGGTTTTTTGGGTGGTTTAGGTCTTGGTGGAGCCGTCGCGGCTGCATTGGCGTTTATAGGAGTGGGTCTCATTCCAGTTATTGTAGCAGCGTTAGCTGCTGCAGGAGGTGGATCGTTTGGGCTGGGAATGCTAGATATTGATGGAATTCACTCTCAGATAAAGCAAAAAGTCCGTAAGTTAGGGTTGGAGAAATTTAAGGAGTCTGAGAAGTCGATTCTTGAGAAGATAAATGAAAGAATTAAAACAGTATTTGACGAGCGAAATGAAGCAGCTAGCGGGGCGATCGCGCAAGCAATGTCGCTGTGGGAAAATTTATTAGAACAGCAGGAAAAGCGCGATCGAGAGCGAGCAGAATGCGAAGCCCAAAAAGTTTGGCTGGCTGACAAACGTCGAGAACTCGAACAGGTACAAAATCAAATTGAGGCTATTTTAAATCAGAGCGATCGCTAATTCAATGACGAGACGGTAAGCGCAAAAAAACCATAGTACCTTGTAAATACTATGGTTTTGTCGCGGTGCGTGACAGTCAATAGTCCCACCGCCGCGAGTTAAAGTTTTCCCGTGGTCACGCACCCTACCACTGATTTCTTGCACAGAGTACGATCGCCCTCAATAAATCCATTAACCCCGGTTCTGCAAAAATCCGTCGAGTCGTCAACTCCAAACCCGGCAGCAACTCATCGACAATCAGCATATTATCGGGAATTAGACATTTTATAGTCACTAAAGAAGCTGAAAACCTCTCTGGACAACGAAAACAGGTTGATGACCTAAAAACGCCTGAAACCTTTGTGACTGCTAGATTTATGCCAATTCGAGCTAAAAGTCTTTCTAGGTCTGGGTTTGAAGCCATTTTTGCTTCTGTTTTTGTCTGAGACCCGATAAAACAGATCGACCCCTTCAACACCCGCGCTCTTGTTAAAATAAATGAACGTAGCAAACCACAAGCGGTCAATCTTGGCAGTCTTCCACCTTGGACAAAGCAATATATATGAAAAATTCTGGGAAACACACATGGCTGGGGCATCTAGCTGCAATCAAAGACAAGTCGAGCCAAAATCTTAAAAAATCAATTCCAGGACGCAATCTTTGGCGCATCCTGGGCAGTTTGGTGATTTCTCAAGGAATATTGCTCTCGACCCCGGTGTTTGCCGACAGCGCGCCAAACACCATGAGTTACACCCAACTGATCGATAACATAGAAAAAGGACAAGTCAGTAAAATCGAAATAGACGAAACTCAAAGAACTGCCAGGGTTAGGCTAAAAAATCAAAAAAGCGATGTAGCCCAATCAGTTACTCTCTTCGACTACAACAACCGAGAACTCTACTCGCAAATCCGCGCCAAAAAGATCGACTTTGAAGTCAAACAAACAGCAGACAACACCGCAGCAGTCAGTTTAGTAGTAAACTTGCTGGTAATTTTCGCAGTGCTGGCAGTGCTGATGGCAATCCTGCGCCGATCGACCCAATCTCAAGGAAATGCCATGAACTTCGGCAAATCCAGAGCCCGTTTCCAAATGGAAGCCAAAACCGGCGTGATGTTCGACGACGTAGCAGGCATCGAAGAAGCTAAAGAAGAACTGCAAGAAGTCGTAACTTTCCTCAAAAAACCAGAACGCTTCAATGCCATCGGCGCCAAAATTCCCAGAGGAGTGCTGTTAATCGGGCCTCCGGGCACAGGCAAAACAATGCTGGCAAAAGCGATCGCAGGCGAAGCAGGCGTCCCCTTCTTCAGCATCTCCGGTTCCGAATTTGTCGAAATGTTCGTCGGAGTCGGCGCCTCCCGCGTCCGCGACTTGTTCCGCAAAGCTAAAGAAAATTCCCCCTGCATCGTCTTCATCGACGAAATAGACGCCGTAGGAAGGCAGCGCGGCGCTGGTATCGGCGGCGGAAATGACGAACGCGAACAAACTCTCAACCAGTTGCTGACAGAAATGGACGGCTTTGAGGGAAACAGCGGGGTGATTATTGTTGCAGCTACCAACCGCCCCGACGTGCTCGATACCGCCCTGCTGCGGCCCGGCAGGTTCGATCGCCAAGTAACGGTAGATTTGCCCAGTTACAAAGGGCGTTTGGGGATTTTGCAAGTTCACGCGCGCAACAAAAAACTCGACCCAGAAGTTGCCCTAGACACGATCGCCCGCCGCACTCCCGGCTTTTCCGGCGCCGACTTGGCAAACTTGCTCAACGAAGCAGCAATTCTCACCGCGCGGCGTCGTAAAGACACTATTAGCAACTTAGAAGTTTACGACGCGCTCGACCGGATTACGATCGGACTCACCCTCAACCCCCTGCTAGACAGCAAGAAAAAGTGGATAGTAGCATACCACGAAGTCGGACACGCCCTAGTCGCGACAATGCTCAAAAATGCCGATCCACTTGAAAAAGTAACGATTATTCCGCGTTCCGGCGGCATCGCAGGCTTTGCTAAGTTTGCCCTGGACGACGAAATGCTCGATAGTGAAGGTTTGAGGAGTCGGGCTTGGCTGTTAAGCCAGATTACAGTAGCCTTGGGGGGACGGGCGACAGAGGCTGAAATTTACGGCGATGCTGAAGTAACTATGGGTGCCAGCGGCGATATCAAAGCTGTTAGCAGTCTCGCGAGGGAGATGGTAACGCTTTACGGAATGTCTGATTTGGGGCCTGTGGCTTTAGAAAGTCCGAACAATGAGGTGTTTTTGGGTCAAAGCTGGAATTCGCGAAGTGAGTATTCCGAAGAAATGGCAATCAAGATCGATCGGCAAGTCCGGGAGATTGCCTTTAACTGCTACGAAGAAGCTCGCCGGATTATCCGCGAAAACCGCGCTTTGGTAGACAAACTTGTCGAAGCGCTGTTGGATGAAGAAACGATCGACGGTGACGAATTCCGCCAAATTGTCGATCGGTACACCGAGTTGACAAAAAAACAATTGGCACCGACATAAAGAGTCATATCAAATCCGGTAGCATCGGAATTATGTAGTGCGAGCGTCCCCGCTCGCTGCGTTGATCGCGAGCGTCCCCGCTCGCAGTAAAATCATCCAAATATTATGATTCCGATGCAAGCGGAAACGATATCATTAGTGATTCGGAATAGTTCGGACACGGCGCCGTGCCCTTGGACTACCCCAATTAATTGTAGGGACACGGCACGGCGCCGTGTCCTGACTTTGGGTAATATTAATTCCGATGCTACCGGATTTGATTTGATTTGGTTTCCGGCATAGCGAACCAGAATACCGCCAAAGCAACCGCAGCGATCGCAGCCAAAGTCAAAAATCCAGCATTATATCCAGCTTTTTGAACGATAAACCCAGTCATTAAATTGCTACTGCTAGCCCCTATTCCCACAGCCGTGCCGATCGCCGATTGCGTGAGGTTAAAGCGTCCCGTCCCCTGCGTTAAATCAGCAACCACAAGCACCGAAAGCACCCCAAAAATTCCCGCCCCAATGCCGTCAAGCGCCTGCACTGAAACCAAAAAATAGGGATTGTCGCTCAAAGTATAAAGTACGCCGCGAATTGGCAGCACAGCAAAGGCAATCAAAAAAATTCTTTTGCGCCCGCCGTGGGCCAAACGCCCCGCCCAGCTAGACACCGGAATCATCACTAGCTGAGCTACAATAATGCAGGCAGACATATAGAGAGCTGCGCCAGTTGCTTTGCCAGCAGAGAGTTCTTGACCGACGAGAGGCAACATCGCGGCATTAGCAAAGTGAAAAAGTACGGCACAAAGAGCAAAAATGGCAAGGCGGCGATCGCTAAATAGCTGCGCGAACCCAGAAACGTGAGTCTGATTTCCACCATCTGCCTCTTCCTCCTCCAGTTGGGCCCCCCGCGCCCACTCGTGATTTATATCCTCTTCGCGCACCCGGAGCACCGCGATCGCGCTGGCGATCGCCATTCCCCCCACCAGCAAAAAGATCCCCTCCCGCGCAATAAAGTGGCCCACTAAACCCGCCAGTGTCGCCGCAGCCACATTACCTGCATGATTGAACGATTCATTGCGGCCGATCCGCTGGTCTAACTTGCTGTGCCCAACTATGCCCAGCGTAATCGCTGCTACCGCCGGCGGGAAAATTGCAGCCGCAACGCCGTTCAAAGCTTGAGCCGAGATCACCACCGCAAAAGTTGGCAGCAAAATAATCGAGCCGCAGCCGATCGCCACCAACCCGGCCGCGATCGCGATTAACAGCCGTTTAGCCCGCAGCCGATCTACCAAAGCCCCCGCAGGAGTTTGAGCAATGACTGTAGCGATGCCCATCGCAGACATAGCAATCCCGATATGAGCCGGGTTCCAGTTGCGGGAAGCTTGCAGGTAAATAGCCAGATAGGGCCCCACACCGTCGCGCACGTCGGCCAGAAAAAAGTTCAAATAGTCCAGGGCGCGCAAACTCTGGAGGTGCAGCCTTTTAGAGGTTTCTTGCATCAGTTTTCAGAGAATCAGTAGCCTTGTCCTTGGTTCTGGGACTGGGACGAGGTAGAAAAGTTAGGGCTTTGCTGAGCGTACATTTCCCGCAGTACCAAAGCCGGGTCTACCCAGCGGCCCCCGTACTTCAATCCCCAGTGCAGGTGAGGGCCCGTCGTGCGGCCGGTCATCCCGACTCTGGCAATTCTCGCGCCCGCCGGCACTGTTTGACCCTGCCAAATTTGTAAGCCTTCGCGATCGGTATAATAACGCCCGCCGTTAGCCGTTTCCACTCGGCCTCTGAGGTGACAGTAGATGTGTTCCCAATCTCCCGATCGCACTACCATACCAGTGCCGCACCTACCATCCTCCCAAACTTCTGCAATTTGCCCGCCCCACCAATTGCGGATGTAGCTGCCTTCGGGGGCTGCCATGTCCAAACCGTAATGAAAATCCCCGCCGCGGGGGCCGAACGGGGAACTGTAGGCTTCAAAATTTTCGACTGGGAAAGAAGCTTCTTGCCACAAATTACCTGTCGCTACTTTGCTTGGTAAGGCTGACTGAGCTTTGACCAACTGCTGCTGCAAATAAGGGCTAATCAAAACAATGCCGATCGAAAATGCCAGCAGCAGCATCTGTTTGGGACGAAAAAAGCGTTTTGCCACTCTAGGGCCTCTAGAGTCTTGCAGGATTTTTTTCACGGCTGAAAGTTGAATGTGTGTGCGAGTGTGCGTTGAGGAGTGCCAATTCGCTGCAAGATGGCGTCTGAGCTCTACCCTTCCTTCGCGAATCAGTTTATCAACAACGTGTATCTTACTTCATGCAGAAATACTGTCAAGGCTTCCGGGTGAATGCCGGGGGGTGAGGCAAAAAAAATGGCGGCAGAATTTCGGCTGCGGTTGAATTCGATCGAGCCTTTGTCGGACACTATAGTTAAGTTCGGGGATTTTGGATGTCATCCAAAATCTCAAATTCATAACAGACATCAAGCAATGCTTACTGAAATTTTTCCCTTTAGTTTTGCCATAGACGCAACTGCGATCGCCGGTGCGTCTTTATGGTCTTTGGCCCTGTATTGGGGCCTGTCGCCCCTCAGCGAATGGGTGATGCTGCAACTCAACCGCTGGATGAATTTTGCCGAAAGATCCCTCTACACCTCGGAAGCCGAGTTTGAAAGAACCCGCCAAGCGAGAGAAGCTCAAAATGCCTTTTACGCTTCGCTGTTGAGCATTGTGCCCTTTTTGATTGCGGGGGGATTGTGCAATTGGGGCGTAGAATTTTCTCTGGGTACTGGTTGGGCGGTATCTATGGGTACGATCGCCTGTATTGGCGGCGGCGTGTACGAACTCGGCCGCCGAGACGGTCAATCTTAGGCGATTTTAGATTTTGGATTTGGGATTTTGGATTGGGATTTTGTCACAGATTCAGAGATTTTCCCGCCTCTGGGATGGATCGTAATCTCAAATCCAAAACTCAATATCTCAAATAAATATCACTTTATAATGTTAAAGGATTTGTGACAGATTTTTTTTATGAACCGCAGAGGTCGCAGAGGGCGCAGAGAAAGAGAAGAGAAAAGAAGAGATGGTGTTCTTATTTTTTGTAAGGATTTCTCTAGTGTCATTAAACAGAATTAGCAAGGTATTTTAACCGTAAGTTGATTCAGGATGTTTGCCTAAAAGTCGCAGTTGTCGTTCAGTAGCGGTAGCGAGAATTTCTGGATTAAATTGCCACGGCCAAGGCGAAAATTTCTGGGCAATGTCGCGGTGGGAATAATGCACTTGCAGCATATAGCGAGTGCGATCTGTTGTCGTATTTTTGCCGCCGGAATGCCAAATTTCACTGCGGAAAAATAACACATCTCCTGCTTTACACAACACTGGTTCTAGGGATTGCCCGTTCCAGGTTTCTTCCCCGCGATCGGGTTTTCTACCAGACTTGTGACTGCCGGGAATAATATAGGTAGGACACAGGTCTTCTGTGACATCGCTGAGATAGAAATGGGCGGTGCAAATCAATACCGGGAGTTGAAAAGTGCGCTCCTCTCCGAGGGCTGCGCTAACGGCAAACACGCTTTCGGGCACGGGTACAAACACCCGATCGACGTGGACGCGCCAACCGTCATAACCGGGCCCGCTTTTCCAAGCAGTCATGCCGATAATGTGGCAATCGCTGCCCATTAATGATTCTGCTAACTCAATTATACCCGGTCGATCGGCATAGGAAAGCCACAGCCGATCGCGATTAAAAACGCACTTAAAATGCTGGTTCAACTCACTCCAACTGCTACCGTCGAGTCCGAAGGGTTGCAGGCGATCCAGTGCTTCCCGGGCCGCCGCCACTTCCGACTGGCCCAGCACACCGGGAATCAGTGCAAAACCGTCTTCATGCAAGGCTTCTGCAATACCTGCTGTATCAAAAAGGCTGCAAGTCTTTTGCTGATAGGTAAAAACTTCGCTCAATGTCGTTGTGTTCATAATTCCAATTAAGGTAAAATTATCAACTATTATTAGATTAGCACTCATTTCTCTTAAACGCCAACGAATTTGTCAACTAAATCCAATGAACTTTCCACCCGAAGCAACAGCATTAAATCAAGCCCGCGCCGCCTTCCAAAAAATTTGGGGATACGACGAATTTCGACCGCCACAAGGAGAAATAGTTAGCAGTTTATTAGCAGGAAAAGATACAATTATAATTATGCCTACAGGTGGCGGCAAATCTATCTGCTTTCAACTGCCAGCTTTGTTACAAACAGGCTTAACTTTGGTCGTTTCGCCGCTGGTAGCACTTATGGAAAATCAAGTGCAAGAATTGCGCGATCGCAATCTCCCCGCTTCCCTCCTCCACAGTCAATTGCCAACACCGAAGCGCCGCCAAACTATGGAATCGCTGCAACAAAATAAATTACGATTGCTGTACCTGTCTCCCGAAACATTGCTCAGCAAACCAGTCTGGGAAATTATCAATCAGCCGCACATATCAATCAACGGTTTAATATTAGATGAAGCTCACTGTTTAGTGCAGTGGGGCGATACTTTTAGACCAGCTTACCGCCGTTTGGGAACAGTGCGGTCTGCTTTGTTGAAAGCTAAACCAGCAAACAGTAAAATTGCGATCGCAGCTTTCACCGCTACCGCCAACCCCGACGCGCAGCAGACAATCAAAAATGTCTTGCAACTGCAAAAACCCGAAGCATTTCTGCTAAGTCCCTACCGTTCTAACCTGCACCTGCAAGTGCAAACAGTCTGGACGCCGAGAGGACGCAAGCAGCAGTTATTAAATTTTATTAAAGCTCGACCAAAACAAGCAGGTTTAGTCTATGTCCGCACTAGGAAAGATAGCGAAAGCTTGGCGGATTTGTTGGAAGCAGCCGGTTATGAAACAGCAGCATATCATGCAGGTTTAAGTCCAGAATCACGACGAAAAATAGAAAAAGCTTGGCTGAACAATGACCTTAAATTTGTGACTTGTACCTCAGCATTCGGGATGGGAATTAACAAGCCAGATGTTCGGTGGGTGGTTCACCTTCAAGCACCTTTGCTATTATCGGAATACATTCAGGAAATTGGTAGAGGCGGACGCGACGGCAAATCGGCGATCGCCCTGACATTGATTAGCGAACCGACGGGCTTGCTATACCCAGAAGACAAACAAAGAAGGGAGTTTTTTCAGGATAAATTGCGATCGCAATATCGAGAAGCGCAGCAGTTAGCCAAAAAACTGCCAGTTAAAGGCGATATAGAATCAGTTTCCCGCGAATTTCCCGAAAGTGCGATCGCCCTTTCAATCTTGCACAGCAGCGGACAATTAACATGGCAAGATCCTTTTAATTATGTTATCAATAAATCTGCACAGCAAAAAGGCGAAAAACAAAACTTTTCCGCAGCCGAAGAAATGGTAAAATTTTTGAAACACGGGCAGTGTAGATGGCAATTTTTGCTACAAGCTTTTGGGTTTGCAAATGAGGCGAAATCTATGCGATGCGGACACTGCGATAATTGTCGATAGAATTGACGATTATACTCAAACGACTTAACCACTCCGACCAAAGAAACCGGGTTTTTTACCCTGTCTGCGGGCAGAAACGAAGTATTGCTGTGAAAAAACCCGGTTTCTCGCTACCCGTGCGATCGCGAACTAACTCACAGATGTTATGATGAAGATATTTGCTTTACACACTTGGCAAAAAATAGTAAAAAGTAAATGATAGAAACAGACACTGCGGCACAGATTTACACAGTAGAAAATACAGAGGAATTCGATCGCAGTAATGTCAATCAGCGATTAGATATTTGGCTGTCAAACCAGATACCGGACTTATCCCGATCGCGAATCCAAACCCTCATATCACAAGGCAACGTCAAAGTCAACGACGAAACCTGCACCTCGAAAAAAATATCAGTAAAAACGGGCGATCGCATCCACCTCACTTTACCCGAAGCCCAGCCCACAAAGTTGCAGCCCGAAACAATTCCCCTCGACATCCTCTACGAAGACGACAGCCTAATTATCATCAACAAACCAGCCGGATTAGTCGTCCACCCAGCCGCCGGACACGCAGACGGTACATTAGTCAACGCTCTCTTAGCCCACTGTCCCCTAGCTGAAATAGGCGGAGTTCAGCGGCCGGGAATCGTGCACAGATTAGACAAAGATACAACAGGTGCGATCGCGATCGCCAAAACCGACATCGCCCACCAACACCTGCAAGCCCAACTCAAAACCAAAACCGCCCGCCGCGAATATTTAGGCATAGTTTACGGCGCTCCCAACACCGAAACCGGCACAATAGACTTACCCATCGGGCGGCATCCCACAGACCGCAAAAAAATGGCAGTAGTACCAGTAGAAAAAGGCGGTCGCCCCGCAGTTACTCACTGGACAATCAAAGAAAGAATCGGCAACTATTGCTTAATCCACTATCAATTAGAAACCGGCCGCACCCATCAAATTCGCGTTCACACAGCCGAAATAAAACATCCCATTGTCGGCGACCCGATGTACAGTTCCAACCGTTCTATCGGCGTCAATTTAACAGGACAAGCCCTCCACGCATGGCGGCTGACATTGCAGCATCCCGTAACAGGAGAATTAATAGAGGCGATCGCACCTTTACCCGATCAATTCAACACCCTGCTAAAAATATTGCGCCTGCGCTCTCACATTTGATAATTGGTATAGCAGTCACCAAAGCTGTTATGGCAAGTCGCCATCAGGCGTTGAGAATTTTATCTACCTTGATGGCTTTGTTCAATATTCCCTCCAGGATATTGTTTCTACCTTAACTTCTTTTAATAGCACAAGTATCACTTAGATGCTAGTGCAAGTCTGGGATGGTACTGCTGTGTGCAAATTTGTTGATGTCAAACATATCCATGTAGCCGTTTATCTCATTCCTACCACTCTTATCTACTTTTATAGGTGCGCTCGAGTTCTTGCAACCTTGATACCAGATTGCCCAGTTCCATGACGTAAGCACCCCTAATCTTCTTTTTGTCGATCAAAATCACTTTGGCCTCGCTAAATACAACTACTGGAGTGACCTTGGTTAACTTCTTAGCTTTTTTTATAGCCGTAGCTTGGTTGGCAATCTGTGCCAGAAAATCTTTATTAAAATCTATCAATTTCCCGTCGTAAGATAGACGCTTGAGCACATCCCCATCCAACTGAACTACGGTTGAGTGAGACTTCACATCAAGGATAAAATTGACTCCTTTAGGCGATCGCAGCCACACATCGATATCGCCTACTTGCGGCAATTTTAAGTTGTACTCAGCTATCCATCCAGATTGGGTTAGGGACTTCAAAACTTGCTCAGTCTTTTCTTCACCACAGGCCCCTTGGTAATATCTCTGAGACGACTTCCAAAACTTGTTCCCCTTCTTAATCAACGGAATGGCGATTAATGCCCCTATCACAAGAGCCGCGACCAAAAAAAATAAAGGAGCAAAAGGTGCTAGCGCGTATAATACTAGCACTGGCAACAACACCAACCCTGTTGCGGCACCGTACCTGTATAAGGCTTTGGTACGAAGCTGTTGAGCCTCGCGACGCAATGATTTTCCAGCACCTTCGTTATATTGCGGCTGCATAAATGCACCTATGCACTTATAGTTGACAATGAGAAAAGGTCGAATTATTTTTATTCCTAATGACTAATGACTAATGACTAATGACTAATGACTAATGACTAAAAATTATGAGTCCCGAGTTTTGGATTCCAAGTTTATCAAAAAACTCAAACCTCAAAACTCAAGACTCAAAACTCTCTCAGCCTAAAAGCCGATCGATTCAGCCGATCGCCCGACACAACTAAGCGCACCAGGCAGCATCAATTACCGGCGACGGGGAACCATCGTCTCGATATTGATATTAGCCAGAGGAACGCGCTGCGGCGGACTGGCAGGCATGGGCATATTGCGCGCCATACCCAAATAGTTCGACGGATCGCCAGCCTTGGGCTGCTGCTCTTGAGGAACAAAACGGCGCACGCCTGTCTGCCAGATGATTTGCGGGAAGCCAAGCTGCGAACGGTGGTACTCGTTGTAGCGGGGCGTCTTCAAGTTGAAAGGAGTGTCCCCTCCAACTCGCTGAGGCAAAATTCGGCGCTGCTGGTAAGGTACTGTATCGTAGCCGAACTTTTCCAGGTACTCTTGGCTATTGACCAACTCGTCAATAAAGCCTTGAGGCCCCTTATTCGCTACCACGATCGACCAAGCAATCTTTTCGCGCTCGCTGTACACATCCCGGCCCAAAACGCGCTGCACGCACATTTCCACAAACCGATAGTTGCTGTTAGTTTGGTAATTCCGCTCTAGGAAAGGAGAAGAAGTCGCCAAACCGCGAATAAAGTCCCGCACAGTAATTTGGCCGAACTTAAGTTGCGACTCCAAAGACTTTTGGCGGTTGCTCTTGAGGATTTGGTGTTCGCTGTAAATCTGGCGATATCCAGCCCAAATCAAATTTTCCATGTCTCCAGACGAGAGCACATTTTCAGTTGTGAAAATTCTCGGCTGCTCGTCGCTCCCCACTTCAAAACCAGCAACGCGCTGGTTTTGGCTCTTGGGGGCGTAGCTTAATAAAGGAAGCGCCACGTTAAAATCTCCGTTATCTCAAATTTCAGAAATAGTTGACACCGTGAGCTGCCAGCATAACGGATACAACTAACCAACATACAGATTAGGGGATTCCCGCAATCTAAATCTGATTTTCCTGAATTTTTGCAACAATCTGTAACATATGTTGACTGTTGACTGTTGTCAGTTGACTGTTGTCAGTTGGCAGTGGGCAGTGGGCAGTTGACCCGAAAGCAGTCAACAATCAGGAGTCAGGAGTCAGCAGTCAGCAGTCAACAGTCAACAGTCAAATTACCAACCCAGAGCCGAATAAAATTCGCTGGCGGCCACTCGATCTCCTGCGGGTTCTGATGTTGCATCCGAGTCTGGTTTCACGCGAATTTCGGTGCAAAAAGTCGAAGTGCTGAAACCGCCAAAGCGCTTTACACTACTCGTCCGCATCCGCACGTTCGGATTAGGAAACCAGAAACGCTCGATCGAACTCATCGTCTCGTATTCCGTAATCAGCAGCAGCGCATCCTCATCATCCATCTCAAAACGGCCAGCCACCGGCACAATTTCCGCATAGCCCCGTTCTCGCAACATCAAACCCTGCCGGGGATTTTCAGGATCGGGGACGATCGCGAACACCGTAGACCCCTTATGATTCTCATCATCCTTATCCCACGCCATCGAGCCGTGCCAAGTCACAAAAGCCCCCCCAGCAGCCCGACTCGGATCGACTTCGTGCATCTGGCAAATCTCGGCCACTCGCGCGTCATCCGCACCCAGGGCCGTTACCTGAATATTTGAATCCCCAATCTCCGCTTGGCGGAAAGCGAGGTGGTGAGTGCTGCGCTGAGAACGCCACTCCCCAGCACTGCTCTGAAAAAACTCCATTGCATCCATACAAACTATCTCCTTTGGCTTATGCTTCCCGGTCTTTACGCCTTTTTATGATAAGGCTCCCCCCACTTAGATGTACTTTTGCGGCACAAATTAGTCTCAAAATGTGTAGTTTGGACATATTGTCAAGCGAATGTTATGATAGTTTACAATGTAGGAGAAACAACAAATCCTGCGAAACGTCATTCCGATCGATCTCGCATCGATCTCAGCAAACTGGAGGAGCGATTTATGGATATGCCTACAACCAGCCTCAGCATGGAACAGCAGTTCAAACTACAAGTGCTGCGCGAAGAAGTCAAAAGCTTAAGCCAAGACCAAGCTCAGGAATACTTGCTCGAAGTTATGCGGCAAAACATGGTTAAAGAAAACCTGTTAAAGCATTGGATGAAGAATATGTGAACTCTTCGAGCATTTATTCACAAAAATCAGTGGCTTGTATCTGCAAAAAGTGCGATCGAGCTTTTAATCATAAAATCCAGAATCCCGCTTTCTTGGAGAAAGCGGATTCTCAATTCCGAAAAGTTTTACGCAGTTTTTTTTGTCGCTACCATACTCAGCAAACTAAATGTTTTTAGCTGAGGGGGTGACCACAAGAGTCAAAACATCTGTATAATCAAGGACATAGCCCTGTTCCCCTCTGAAAAAATAGCAGCTTGTTGCGTCTTGTTGCCATTAATTACGCAATAATTTCTCCATAAATTTCCATTCCTATTATCCAATATTGACCATACAATCCACTCCAAAAACTACTGTGTCGGCGGAGCGTTCGCTTGGATGCTGTAAGGCAACCAATATATTTTTGTATTCCCATTCCCATGATGAATGATTTTTTGACATGGGAAGATAAGCTGTCGTGCATTTAAATTGAAGGTCAAAAAACAATTCGCCGTCTTGTGGGGTGTCCCGCCCGCCCTCAATATGCAATTTAAATGCGTGACAGCTTAGCGCAAGTGTAAGCGATAGCAATAAAAAGAACAAAATTTTTGCTCCGATCGGCCGACGCATGGCTCTTCTCGCTTATTATAACCACCTGTCTTGCAGTCTTTGAACATAGCTTAAATCCCACTGCGACATTTGAATGCAGCGATCGCTGCTTGTGAGCTGCCGCGCATTAGTCAGCAGATACCAACCCTATTTACGGTCGCCTAAACGTAGAATTTTATAACTTTTGAATAGTGATAAACTTGGTGCAATTAGATATTTTTGCTCTTAAATATTACTGCTGCATTTTTTATGAAAAATTTCCCCCGATAATGGAATAGCTCGCTTAAGCCATATCAGACTAATTACGAAAATATTTTTTTTTGCCGCCATTAGGTGCGTGCGATTGATAGCTAAATTAAGTGGCTGAGTATTCAGAAATTTTCCATTTAAAATCTCTTGAACTCGATGAAACCACAGGGTTTTAGTGTTGAGGCAAAAGAATTTTAAAAATATTTGCCTGGAGGCGTCTTCTGCTCTCAAACTGAATAGGATAAGGCATTAAGGTGTCCAGCAATTCAATGCTAACTTGTTTCTGAGATTGCCAGAGATATACCAAAATTTTGAGATTCTGATCTTCGGTATTTTTTAGTTGCCCTTGCAGGTGAGTTTAGTAAAATTGAGGAAACATCTTTAAAATATGGGGTTGGTTGAGAAAAATGACCCCATCTTTTTTTAGCTTAAGTTGTCACGGGTCCGCTACTGGCAAGGCTTTTGACGGGGTGTCACCCCGTCAGGATTTATTGTAAAGTTTTGTAAAAAAAAATATTTTTTTTCCAAACTAGAATATCGTAGTTGTGTTACTTTCACATTAACAGGACAAAGCTAATTATGTCTAACAATGTTCGTCACACCATTGCTAAGTGGATTTTTAAAGAATCACGAGGTTTCGACGAATTGCCTCCTGAAGATAGTACAATTATCTACGCAAAAGCTCTTTTAATTTGTGCAAGTGGCGATGGAGAAGTAGCTCCAGCAGAAAAAGATTGGATTATGGGGCTTACTGCGGCAAGAGGAGTCTCTGATTCAAAGCTTGAAGAACTCAAAAACTATCCGGCAACAGATAGCCTGGAACAGGTAATAACCAGTAATGATATTATTTCTGAATATGCAAAACACGCCATAATTTATGATGCAATAGTAGCTTGTTCTGCTGATGGAGAATACCAGGAAGGTGAGAAAGCAGCGGTTCGTAAAGCAGCCACACTAATTGGAGTTTCTGAAGATGTAGTCCAGCAGCTTGAGGAACTATACGCAGAAGAAAAGAAACTTTTCGATCGAAAAATACAGCTTTTTTACCCCAAAGGGCACCCCTATGGTTAAGCCGTAAAGCTACCGCTCTCATATGGGGCAGGTTAGAGAGGGAAAAAATATATTAATGCTTTTCTATCTCCCCTCGCTATATCCCCCTCAAACCTTCCCGCGTTTATTGGATAGCCAGCCGTAATTCTCAAAATATTTTAGTAGTGTGTCAAGGCTACTTTCTTATACTAAAGATAAACATGGATATAACGGATATGGATACGTTGCCTGTTGTTGAACCCGAAGCACAAAGAAATTCTACCGAAGCGGTCTGTTGGCGGATTCCGTATAAGTTTTACACCGATCCAGCTATCTATGCGCGTGAGCAAGAGCGAATTTTTGGGGGTCGGACTTGGAACTACGTGGGTCTGTCGGCTGAGATTCCGAATCCTGGTGACTTTAAGCGTGCTACGATCGGCGATAAACCTGTCGTCGTCACCCGCGACAAAGACGGCTTCATAAATGTCTTTATCAATAAATGTACACATCGCGGCATGGCATTTTGTGTACGGGATTTTGGAAACGCGACTTCGTTGCAATGCCCTTACCATAAATGGACATTCGACCTTAAGGGCAACCTTCGGGGTGTGACGTTTCAGCAAGGTTTGAAAGGTCAGGGTGGAATGCCCAAAGATTTCGATCTCAAAGCGCATTCTCTGCATAAACTGAAGGTTGCAGAGCGCAATGGGGTCATCTTCGCTTCGTTCGATCCGGGCATTGAGCCGTTTGAAGATTATCTCGATTCCTCAATGCTCACGTACTTTGACCGTGTTTTCGATGGTCGAGAATTGCGCGTCCTCGGCTACTCACGGCAGCTCATCAACAGCAACTGGAAATTGATCTTCGAGAACCTCAAAGATCAGTATCACGCGACCACGCTGCACGTCTTCTTTGTGACGTTCAACCTCGTGCGAGCTGACCAACGCTCAGCGGTCGTGATAGATAAGACTGGTCGCCATTCTTGTCTGATCAATACCAAGGAAGAAGCGAGCGCATCAAGTGCGGCACTCCAGACAAAAGCATTCATGGCCGACTTAAAGTTGCAAGGTTCGCAGATGCTTGACAGCGTACACGAGTTTCCGGGACACTCCACTTCTGTAATTCAGACGATCTATCCAAACGTTATTTTGCAGCAGCAATTAAATACACTTGCAACTCGACAAATTGTTACCCGCAGTCCCGAAGCTTTTGAATTCATTTGGACGTTCTTCGGATACGCTGATGATACTCCCGAAATGACAAAAAGACGTCTTTTGCAAGCAAACCTTATGGGTCCTGCTGGCTACGTTTCAATTGACGACAGCGAAGTTATGCAATGCTTGCAAAATGGCATACAGGCGTATGACAAGGATGAAGCTGTTGTAGAGATGGGCGGTCACGGATGCGAGAGCGAAAACCACATGCTGACCGAAGCAGGGATGCGCGCTTTCTATAAATACTATCGGGACATCATGGGGGTGTAGTCATGACAGTCATTGAAAGCAAAATTTCCCGTGACGAGCTTGAAACCCTATACTATAATTACGCGAACGCCCTCGACGACGAACTTGCGTGCTGGCCCGAGTTCTTCACCAATGATTGCCTGTACAAAATCGTCACGCGTGAGAATTACGACCGAGATCTTCCTCTTGCACTGATGCTCTGTGAGGGACGCGGAATGGTTCTCGATCGAGTTGATGCGGTTAAGAGGATCAACTTCTACACGCCACGTTTTTTCCGTCATGTGATATCGAACATCTGCATTGTTAAAAATGCCTGCGGAACGCTTTACGCGCAAGCTAATTTTGTCGTCTTCGAGAGCTTCGTCGATGACACAATCCATGTGTTCAATGCAGGACGCTACTTCGATATTATCGTTCGCGAGGAGACTACTCTCAAGTTTTGTCAGAAGATATGCGTACTCGACGGTAATCTAATTCCCGGATCGCTCATTTTCCCGATCTAGAGGCTGAAATTTACTATTTAGCAGCCTCTCCCTTTGACTGCGAACCCTAGTTTAAACTTTAGTTATTAGCTGTTTTTTGAAAATTAAAAACATTATGGCAAGGACAAGAGGAAGAGAAAAAACACACTGGTTTACATTAGCTTTAAATGTAAAAAATTCAGTGATTCCCTCAATTTTGAATCAAGTGATTTTTTAGGGTTTGTTTGCTGTATTTATTTCGGTGGCATACCTGTGGTTTAAATTACCTGTAAATCAGCCTAGTTTTGCGGCTATTCTTCCGAGTGTTGTTTTAGGTTTATTATTGGTATTCCGCACCAACACGGCTTACGAGCGTTTTTGGGAGGGTCGGAAGCTCTGGTCAATCCTAGCTTCTCAGAGTCTAAACGTGTCTAGGCAAATTTGGGCAGGTGCGGCAGAAGTTGAACCCGAGGAACGAGCTAAAAGAGCTTCCATTCTACAACTAATAATTGCTTTTACATTTGCTAGTAAATTGGCTTTGAGATTGGAACCTGTAAATGGTTAGCTAGAGGAGTTGATGCTCTCATCTCAGTATTTTCACCACCTAAAGACATCAAGCAATCCTCAGCTACAAATTATATTATGGATTGGGGATTATCTTCGGCATCAGCTCGATCAAAAACAAATACAAGCCCCGGAGATAATACCATTGCAAATGTCAATCAATTTACTGGTAGACAGCTTGGAAGGTTGTCAGCGTATTGCACACACACCTATTCCTTTAGCTTATGCGGTTCATCTTAGGCAACTATTACTGCTGTTTTGTTTGTTATTGCCGTTTCAACTGGTGGGGCAAATGGGTTGGTTGACTATTCCGATAGTTACTCTAGTTAGTTTTACCCTATTTGGCATAGAAGAAATAGGAATCGAAATAGAAAATCCTTTTGGTTACGATGCAAATGACTTACCCTTGGATGCAATTTGTACAACCCTGAAGCGTGATATTGAGTTTATGTTAACTTCTTCTTAAGTTTTCAACTTGATTGTTTAACAATTGCTCATAGCAAAAAGTAAGGCTTGTTGAGAATAAGTAAAATAAATAAGCCCAGTCATATTAAGTAGGTAGGTGGAAATAAACACATCTATGTAAATAAATGTAAAGAAAAACCTCTCACCTGAGAGATACTTAAACAGGGTTTCTTTCCGTTTTGGGTAAAAGAGCTTCCTCGATCATCTCAGTTAAGTAAATTTGCTGACGGGGTTGTCACCCCGTCAGTGTTTTTAGTCTCTTAAAGAGGGACGATAGTTTGTGTAGCGACAGGTTTCAACCTGTCGGGGACTCAACCAAAACGGCCGCTCACATAATCTAAAGTAGACTCTTCCTTCGGACTTTGGAAAATCACCTCGGTTTTGTCACACTCCACAAGATAGCCAAACCGCTTCCCATCGTCAGAAAGTTTAGCATTGAAAAAAGCAGTCAGGTCAGAAACCCGAGAAGCCTGCTGCATATTGTGAGTAACGATCACGATCGTATACTTCTCCTTGAGTTCCCGCATCAACTCCTCAATCTTAATCGTAGAAATCGGGTCCAGGGAAGCGCAAGGTTCATCCATTAACACTACATCAGGATTAATCGCGATCGCCCTAGCAATACACAAACGCTGCTGCTGGCCGCCCGAAAGCGAAAAACCGCTTTGCTTCAACTTATCCTTCACCTCATCCCACAAATAAGCTTGGCTGAGCGATTTTTCCACCAGCTCATCCATATCTCCCTTATAATTGTTCACCCTCGCACCGTAAGCAATATTGTCATAAATCGACTTCGGGAAAGGATTCGGCTTTTGGAATACCATCCCAATCTTGCGGCGCACCTCCACAGCATCAATATCAGGATCGTAAAGATTTTGACCGTGGTAATCTATTCTACCCTCTAAACGAAAACCGTTAACTAAATCGTTCAGGCGGTTAAAACACCGCAGAATTGTACTTTTACCGCAGCCAGACGGCCCAATCAAGGCAGTAATGCGATTTTTAGGAATCTCCATACAAACATTTTTCACCGCGTGAAAAGCGCCGTAAAAAATATTGATATTTTCTGTCCGCAAAACAGTTTCCGTTTGCTTGTCTAAATCCATCATCATACAGGTAACAATCCTCTCAAATTTTACTCAAAACCAGGGTTACATTCGGCCTTCACCATAAGTGCATGAATGCCTTTTTAAAACTCACCCTTTAATACACTTTTTGGCGAGTAGCCCAGCGAGAAAGAATACTCGTCAGCAACACCATAAACACCAAAATCAAAGATGCAGCCCAAGCCAATTCTTTCTGTGCCTTAAAAGGAACCGTTGCAAAGTTGTACACCAAAACCGAAAGCGACGGAGTTGGCTTATCAAACCCTGCCGGCCAAAAAGGCGAATTCAGCGCCGTGAAAATCAAAGGAGCCGTTTCTCCAGCAGCGCGAGCAATTGCCAGCGTCACACCCGTTAGAATAGCCGGAATTGCCGCAGGCAAAACCACCTGCAACACCGTTTGATAATTAGAAGCACCAACACCAACCGACGCCCATCTAATATCTTGCGGGACGATTTGTAGAGCTTCGTCAGTAGTCCGTACAATTGTCGGCAACATCAGCACTGCCAGCGCCGCGCCCCCTGCAATTGCCGAAAAACCTCCCATATTTACCACGAACAAACCGTAGGCAAATACACCTGCAATAATCGAAGGAACTCCGCTGAGGACATTAGTAGCAAAGCGCACCCAGCGAGCTATTGAGCCTTTGCTAAATTCCGACAAATAAACTGCTGCCAATACACCAAAAGGAACAGCAATTAAAGAAGCAATTCCCACCGTCATCAATGTACCGACAATTGCATTCGCGATACCGCCTCCAGACAGTCCTGGCGGGGGCGGCAGCTTGGTAAACAAGTCTAAATTCAGGCGGTTGAAACCTTGGACGGTTACGTAGGAAAGCACTGCAAACAAAGGCAGGAGAGTGATTGCTAAACAGGCTCCGGCTAATACCGTCATCGCGGTATTGAACAGCGATTGCGGACTGCCTTTAACCTTCTTGAAACTGCCTGGATTCGAGGCAAAAGAAGTTTTATCTTCCGATGAAATATTTGACATAAATCAAAACTGTGTGGGAAATTGCGGCAAACTTTTAGTTGTACTTGGCTCTGACTTGAGAAACAATCCACTCTGCCAAGATATTAACAATCAGCGTCAGAATAAACAGAATTAGCCCCGTGTACATCAGAGCTGCTACTTGCAAGCCAGAGGCTTCGGCAAACTGATTTGCCATCAGAGAAGCAATAGTATTTGCCGGAGCTAGCAGAGAAGCACTTAACTGATTGGAATTGCCAATTAACAGAGTTGCTGCCATTGTTTCTCCCATCGCGCGGCCGAGCCCGAGCATAATTCCGCCGACAATGCCGGAAAAAGCCGCCGGTACGAGCACTCTAAAAATTGTTGTCCAGCGAGTGGCTCCCAAACCCAGAGATGCTTGTCGCAATTCGGGCGGGAGACTTGCTAAAGAGTCGCGGGAGATAGCAGTAATAATGGGCAAAGTCATGATTCCCAAAATTACTCCGGCTGGTAACATTCCCGGGCCCACTGGTGGAGTGCTAAAAATCGGCAGCCATCCGAAGTTACCGTTGAGAAACTTGCCGATGCTGCTAATTATAGGAATTAATACAGCAATTCCCCACAAACCGTAGACTACGCTGGGAATGGCGGCTAAGAGTTCTACCAAAAAAACCAAAGCTGTGCGGATTTGTAGTGGTATGAAATCTTCGCTCAAGAAGATGGCAGTTCCTACTCCTAATGGTACTGCAATGAGGAGCGCGATCGCCGAACTGACGATCGTCCCGTAAATCATCGGCAGCGCCCCGTACTCTTCTTTAACCGGATTCCAGCTACTGCTAAATAGAAATCCCAAACCGTACTGTTGAATCGCAGGTAAAGCTCTGTAAGCAACCGTGAGCGCGATTACCACCAAAATTACACCAACTCCTATTCCCAAAATCCGAGTCAGCCAGATAAATCCTTGGTCTAAGGACTTTTCTGCCCCAGAGCGGGAACGGCTCTCAGATAGAGCCCTCTTAGTATCTGAAATCATAGAAAACAAAACCCAATAATAGTGATGAAAAAGAGCAATTTTGGGAAAAAGCTAGCTGGAACGAAGTAGAAAGAAAGAGCATCAATAAAATCACAGAGGGGCGGGTTGATTCATCCCCTAACTTTTCAACAAGTATTTCTGGTAAAACGCAACCCTTGTATTTTGCCAGAGGTAGAGGGCTAGTTACCCTGGGGTGGGGGCGGGTTTATGAGATTATTGATTTTAGGCAATTATTGTTTGTGAAACCCGCCCCTACACAGATGCACCGATTGTTACATAGAAGAGGGGCAGATTGATTAATCCCCTGACTTTTTAACAAATATTTCTGGTAAAACCCGCCCCACAGAAATATCTCTCTTCCTTCTTCCTGATTTTTACCCGCACGCGCAATGCCGGCTTTTTTCCCTCTAACAACGGACAACAGTCAACATTCAACAGTCAACAGTCAACAGTCAACAGTCAACAGTCAACATTCAACAGTCAACAGTCAACAGTCAACAGTCAACAGTTACTATTTGGCAACTTCAATCTTGTAGTCGGGGCTGATGCCGTCGGCTGCCAAAGCTACTTTTTCTTTAACGCTTTGGGGCAGAGGAACGTAGCCCAATTCGGAACTAACTTTTTGACCTTCATTCAAGCCGTATTCAACCATTGCCTCGATAGCTTTAGCTTTGTTGGGGTCAGCAACTGTTTTGGGTACGAGCATCCAAGTGTAGGTAACAATTGGATAGGATTGAGCGCCTTCGGGGTCTTCGATGAATGCTCGCAGGTTTTCCGGCAGCGGCACAGTCGCTAGAGCTGCTGAAGCTGATTCGTCGCTAGGTGCGACAAATGTGCCTGCTTTGTTTTGCAAAGATGCAAATTTGAGATTGTTGTTTTTGGCGTAGCCGTATTCTACGTAGCCGATGCTGCCTGCGGTTTGCAGGACTTGGGCTGTAACGCCTTCGTTGCCTTTTGCGCCTACGCCTACTGGCCACTGCACTGTTTTGCCGTCGCCTACTGCTGCTTTCCAGTCGGGGCTGATTGCACTCAGGTGTTTGGTGAAGACGGCGGTGGTACCGCTACCGTCGGAACGGTGGACGATGGTGATGGCTTGGTCTGGCAATTTAGCGCCCGGATTGGCTGCTGCAATTTTGGGGTCGTTCCACTTGGTAATTTTACCTTGGAAGATTTCTGCGTAAACGTCTCTTGGCAGTTTGAGTTCGGGTACATCTGGCAAGTTGTAGCCGAGGACGATGCTGCCGGCTGTCATGGGCAGCAAGAGCACGCCTTTGTCTGCTGGAACTTTGGCGATTTCGTCGTCTTTCATGGCGGTGTCGCTGGCCCCAAAGTCTACTGTGCCTTTGGTAAATTGTTCGACTCCGGCGCCGCTGCCTACTGATTGATAGTTAATTTGTACTTTTGGGTTGATTTTGTTGAAGTCTTGAAACCAACGCTGGTACAGGGGTGCGGGGAATGAGGCGCCTGCTGCGGTGATGGCTACGTCTGAGGCTAGGGCGAGTTTGGTGTTGGCCGCAGTGCCTGTGGCTGCAACGGGGGATGCGCCGGGGGATGCTGCGGTGTCGCCGGGGCTGGGGCTGCTGCTGGTTGTGCTGCCGCCGCCGCAAGCTGCTAAGCTGAGGACGATCGCCATTGCGGAAATTGTCGTAGTCAGCCGATTCGGATTAATCAAGTTGAGACGAAAAAGCATAGGTATAAAAGCTTCGATCGTTATAGGTGTGTCCCGCACCAGCATATCGCGCGAAAGTAAAGGTTAGGTTAAGAATCTTTACATTTAATCACAAGTTAATATTAATTAATATTCAATAAAAATCATTGATGGGCTTGACAATTGTGATTTTATAAGATATGAGCAAGATAAATTGGTGCGAAAACAAACATTCGATCGCCCGATCGCGAAAAACTCCCGATTACAACGATCGGAATATCCGGGCTTAAGAACCAGAAACCATAGAATGGTGGTTGTTTTGACGAGGTGCTAGTATTAAGAACTTAAAAGCTGCAGGCACTCTAGCTTGCATCTGACGAATACCTTCTGACGAATGCTATAATGCCTGCTCCTATTGAATTAATCTGGGCTTTTATTGGTTTGCTCCTGACGATAGGAGGCACTTTTTTGCCTGCATCTGTCACCATTCCGATCGGGTTTTGGGACGATCGCGGACTTCAGGCGTACTCTTTAGGTGTTACCTATCAAATTGGAGCCGTTTTGCTAGTAGGCTGCATGGGGGGAAAAAATGCTGCTGCTCTCTCACAAATTGCCTATTTAGCTTTAGGATTAACTTTGTGGCCAGTTTTTGCTCAAGGCGGCGGCATCGGCTATCTCAAAGAAGCGAGTTTTGGGTATTTGCTGGGTTTTGTGCCTGGTGCTTGGGTGTGCGGTTGGGTGGCTTTTAAGGTGGCTTCGCGGCTGGAATCTATGGCTTTTAGCTGTTTGTGCGGTTTGTTCACTGTTCACGCGATCGGCTTAATTTATCTAATTTTTACTTACTTGCTGCCTCCGGCAAAAAAAACACCTTTATTCGATGAGATTCTTAAATATTCGATTTATCCTCTGCCGGGACAATTGGCGGTAGTTTGTGCGATCGCATTGCTGTCATTTACTTTGCGCCGCTTGATGTTTTATTGATTGGGGAATGGGGAATTGGGGATTGGGAATGGGGAATGGGGAATGGGAATTGGTAATCGGGGATTGGGAAAAAGAGAATTGGTAATTGTGTCAAATAAGGTTATACTATCATTGCGCAACGGGAGAGTCATCTCGCTGCGGCTGGGATTGCTTTGCTGCACTCCATTCTGCTGGCAATTACCAGCGAAATTTGAGCAAATTATCCCATGCCCGATGCCCCATGCTCTATTCCCCAATCCATGCGTTTTAAAAGAAATCCCTTGTTCTGGGTTGCTGCTGTTATCAGTTTAGTTTTAGACCATCTGACTAAGTTTTGGGTGGTGCAAAATTTTGACTTGACGATTCCTCCGCAGACGCAGCCGCTGTTACCTGGGGTGTTTCACTTCACTTATGTTGTTAATACCGGTGCGGCTTTTAGTCTGTTCAGCAATGGCGGGGCGATTTGGTTGCGCTGGCTGTCTTTGGGCGTGAGTGTGGGATTGATGATTTTGGCTTGGTTCGGGCCGCGAATTAACCGCTGGGAACAAGCTGGCTACGGTTTGATTTTGGGGGGAGCACTGGGGAACGGGATCGATCGATTTGTTTCGGGCCATGTTGTAGATTTTATCGATTTTCGGATCATTCGGTTCCCGGTGTTTAATCTAGCCGATGTGTTTATTAATGCTGGGATTATCTGTTTGCTGATTGCAACTTTTCACAGTGCACCGCCACCGAGAAGCCGGGACGATCGCGATTCTATTTCAGAGTAACTTTTAAGAAGTCAATCGATTTTAGATTTTAGATTTTAGATTTTAGATTAATTAATCCACCCACCGGCTGTACCGTTCTCAGGTCGATCGGATGCGGAGCTTTTTTTGGTTATCCACTGATGAATCCGGCGGTCTCGCAACCAATTGCTTTCGGTCATTTGTCCGTTGTCTGCTGTCAGAAGGTATAGGTGTCAACTTAAGGTTAGAGCCATTTATGAGCTATAATTAAATTTTTTATTGCTAAGGCTAGACTGGCCCGCGATCCAAAGCAATTTGGTCGCAAACCCCCGGGTTTATCCGCAGGATAAATTCCATAATCTAAAATCTAAAATCTAAAATCGGATGACTCCTAACCCATTTGCCCAAGAACGCCTGCTATTTGCCCCCGCAACCCCGGATGCTGATGCTATCCCGACTATTTTTGCTTTTCCGAACGAGTACACGGTTGGTATTACCAGTCTCGGCTACCAGATAGTGTGGGCAACTTTGGCCGTGCGATCGGATATTGAAGTCAGCCGTTTATTTACTGATATCCGCGAACAACTTCCCCGACATCCAGAATTACTGGGATTTTCGCTTTCTTGGGAACTAGACTATGTAAATATTCTCAATTTATTAGAATCTTTAGAAATTCCGATTTGGGCATCCAAACGAACTGACAATCATCCGATCGTATTCGGGGGCGGCCCGGTTTTTACGGCTAATCCCGAACCTTTTGCAGATTTTTTTGATGTGATTTTGCTGGGAGATGGCGAACATCTTATTGACAATTTTATTGATGCTTTTAAAGAAGTCCGTACCGCCGACAGACAAACTAAATTGCGCTATTTAGCCCAAGTTCCGGGGGTTTACGTTCCCAGTTTGTACGAAGTAACTTATCTGGATGCGACTGAGGGGATTAAATCGATTCAGGCAATTGATGCTGCAATTCCCAGTGTAGTTGAAAAACAGACTTATCGCGGCAATACTTTATCTGCTTCCACTGTGGTGACAGAAAAGGCGGCGTGGGAAAATATTTACATGGTGGAAGTGGTTCGCAGTTGTCCAGAAATGTGCCGTTTTTGTTTGGCAAGTTATCTGACTTTGCCGTTTAGAACTGCGAGTTTGGAGGATTCGCTAATTCCGGCGATCGATCGCGGTTTAGCTGTGACTAATCGCTTGGGTTTGTTGGGTGCTTCTGTCACTCAGCACCCGGAATTTGAAGCGTTGCTGGATCATTTGAACCATCCGAAATACGACGGCGTGCGGCTGAGTCTTTCTTCGGTACGGACGAATACGGTTACAGTTAAGCTAGCAGAAATATTGACCAACCGAGACAGCAAATCTGTGACAATTGCGGTGGAAAGCGGGAGCGATCGCCTCCGCAAAATTGTCAACAAAAAGCTCACAAATGACGAAATTATTCAAGCTGCAATTAATGCTAAGGCTGGCGGCTTGAAGGGAATTAAACTTTACGGGATGGCGGGAATACCGGGGGAAGAAATGGAGGATTTAGAGGAGACGGTGGCGATGATGCGGGCGATCAGAAAAGCTGTTCCCGGTTTGCGGTTGACTCTGGGATGCAGTACATTTGTCCCGAAATCTCACACTCCTTTTCAGTGGTTTGGAGTGAACAAAGATGCGGAGAAAAGACTGAAGTTTTTAGATAAAGAATTGCGGAAGTTAGGTTTAGAATTTAGACCTGAAAGCTATAACTGGTCTGTAATTCAGGGTTTGTTATCGAAGGGCGATCGGCGGTTGTCTCGGCTGTTGGAATTAGTGCGGCATTACGGCGATACTTTGGGCAGTTATCGGCGGGCATTTAAGGAGTTGCGGGGAGAGTTGCCGGAGATGGATTTTTATGTTTTTCAAGAGTGGGAATTGGATCGGGTTTTGCCTTGGAGTCATTTAAAAGGGCCGCTACCGGAGGCGACTTTGAAAAAACATTTAGCGGAGGCAATGAGTCATACAACACGACAGCCAAATCAAGAATGTGAGAATTCACTAAGTCGCGTTTAGTAAATTAGATTATAATAGTCTCATGCGTGTCATTAGCCGAAAACGACTAAAAGAATTTTGGGAAACACACCCCAATGGTGAAACAAGTCTGTTGCTGTGGTATCAGCGTAGTTGTGATGCTGAATGGCAAAGTTTAGTAGATATTCGTAAAGTATTTCCTTCGGCGGACTTAGTAGGTAACTTTACGGTATTTAATATTGGTGGCAATTACTATCGGTTAATTGCTTTTATCGATTATGAATACCAGATAGTGTTTGTCCGCTGTGTTTTAACTCATGCACAATATAATAAGGAGAACTGGAAAAATGACGACTGGTTTGAAAACTCCTAGTAGCTACTATATTGAGATAATCACAACTTTTCCACCGCGTCCAATTACTTGTGAAGCTGAGTTAATCGCTACACAAAATCGGATTGATTCTATTGTGAGTCGGAGCAATCTCACGCAGGACGATCGGGATTACTTAAACGTATTGGGTACTCTTGTTTATGATTACGAACAAAAACATGAGCCAATGCCAGTCTTGAAAGGTATCGCACTACTGAAAGCATTGATGGTTGAGGACAATATTCAAGAAAAAGATTTGGTTGATATTTTTGAATCCGAGTCTTGGGTATCTGAGATGATGGATGGAAAGCGGGAACTGACGGCGAGTCAAATTCAAAAGTTAGCTAAGTTTTTCCATCTTTCCCCTGTGGCATTTCTTGAGTATAATTAATTGCCAGGATACAGGGCTGAGTGACGCACTATAATACAATTATGCCAGAAGTCCAACCGAAAGAAATTCAGCGTTATACTACGCCAGAGAACAGAGTGCCTTTCGAGGAATGGTTTAATGTTCTCCGAGATGGCAAAGCTAAAGCTAGAATTAGGTTGAGATTAGACAGAGTTCAACTCGGCAATCTCGGAGATTATCGATTTGTTGGAGAAGGAGTCTATGAATTAAAAATAGATTATGGCCCTGGATACCGAATCTATTTCGGACAAGTCGGCACAACTATTATCCTGCTTTTAATAGGCGGGGACAAAAGCACTCAATACCGAGACATACAGCAAGCTATCAAATACTGGACTGATTACAGGAGTGAAGATAATGCCTAAAAGTTTACCTTACCATCCCTCACTAATACAATCACTCAAAAACCCAATAGATTCTGCTATGTATGTAGAGGCTTTTTTTGAAGAAGAAAACCCCGAGGCAGAACTGCTAAAAATGGTACTTAACAATGTAGCAGAAGCTCTCTGTCAACCAAAAATGAATCCTGAACAATATGAATTGCACTTAAAAAAATTGGATGAATTGCTGTCGCAGCAAGGAAGTGATGCGATTTATAATCTGGGAACTTGGCTGAATGCTTTGGGATTGAAACTAACAGTTGCTGTTTGTACAGATACAGAGGATAATAATAGAAATGCTGAAATTAAATCCGAATTAACTGTTTAGCTCACTTCAAAAAATGCCTAACTTTCGATATTCATCGCTAATTAATTCGACCGTTGAAGCAGTCTGGAACTTTCACGAAAGGCCGGACATTCTGCAACTTTTGACTCCGCCTTGGCAACCGGTGAAAATCATTCACCGCGAAGGGGGACTCGATGTGGGTGCTGTATCAGAATTTCGCCTGTTATTGGGGCCGATTCCTGTAAAATGGGTGGCGACTCACACTGAGTGCGAACAATATCGCTTGTTTGTTGATGAACAAACTGAGGGGCCGATGGCACGTTGGGTTCACCGACACGAGTTTACCTCAGAAAATGGCAAGACTAGATTGACGGATGCGATCGCCTTTTCGATACCGGGCGGCCCGATTGTCGATTTGTTGTTAGGTTGGTGGGTGGAAATGCGGTTAACAGATATGTTTCGCTACCGCCACGAAGTCACAAAAAGAGAGTGCGAGAAAGATGCAAACAACGGCTGAATATTACTGTGCTTTCTGCGGCGAACCGAGTACAACTTTTGTTGATATCAGCGGCGGAATGGAGCAATCATATATCGAAGATTGTCAGGTTTGCTGTCGCCCGAATGTTCTGTATGTCAGAATAGATGAAGATACCCTGGATATTGAAATAGATACTGACTATCAAGAATAAGTGACTATCAAAATGTATGAATTGCCTTGGAAGCTGACTTGGTAGAATTCATAAATCTTGCAGCGGCTGCTTCCACGAAAGCCTTAAAAATTCGAGAGTTAAACGAACAGTTTGGCGACATTTCTGGATGCCATTGAATTGCTATCATCCAAGGGTGAGAGCAGTGTTCCATTGCTTCTACCAAAGTGTCAGGTGCATTGGCTACTATTTGCCAATCGGATGTTACCTTCCGCACTGCTTGATGATGCCAGGAAACAACTGTTGTTGAAGTTTTTCCCATAATTTTTGCTAGCCGACTGTTTGGCTCAATTTCAATGGTATGCTCGATCGCACGCGGGGGAATTCCCGATCCGTGATTAACCTCGTCTCCGTAAGCATCCGGTACGTGAATCACCAAACTGCCGCCGCTGGCTACGTTCAACATTTGCATTCCCCGGCAAATCCCCAACACAGGTATGTCAGCCTTCAAAGCTAGTTTTGCTAAGCTTAATTCAAAATTGTCGCGTTCTGTATTAACTGAGTAAACTGTGCGATCGAGCAAACCGCCATAAAGTTCTGGATTGATATCTCCGCCCCCGGAAAAAATCAAACCGTCTACTGCATCAAAAATACTAGCCGGATCTAATGGATTGGGCGGCAGTAAAATCGGAATGCCACCAGCCGCCTGAACAGCATCAATATAAGTTCCATTTAAGCGATATTCGCCGGCTTGACAGCGGTTGTATGTTGTGATGCCAACGATCGGAAATTTTTTCATTTTGTGGAATAGGCCAGAAAGCCTGTTTCTAGTATGATAGCATTGAGTCCTAAAGTAAACTGATAATTGTCGGCAATGCTGTCTAATTTGTAACAGTTTCCGCAGCATTTTCTGGCAACGACTTGCGCGTGCACAGATAAGCCAGCGGCCCGAACAGCGGCACTAATGTTACTGCCCAAAATGCTGCCGCATTCTGCATTCCTCGGCGGGCCATGTCGTCTGCCAGCAATGCCGGAAACAACACCGAAAGCATACAGAAATCCAAACTCATTACGTGGATAAAGCGGCTGCTTTGCCACTGCCCAATAAAATCATACCAATCGCCTTTTGTCAAGCCAAAGGAAACTAAAGCAGCAGCGCCTAATGTTAGGACAATGGCAGTAAAACGGGAGTCTAATACCTTTAAAAAGACGTTTTTAGTGCCCGAAAATTCTGGAGTAGGTTCTCGCAGGGCTAAATAAGGCAGCAAGGCAAATGCGCCGACGCCAAAGGATAAAGTGGCAAATAACCATGCAGGTATTTTCTGCCCCCTGCCGTCAGCAAACAGCACGCAACTGTAGATGAGCGGCCAGACTCCCATGATGTTGAACAACGCTACAATTAAAGGGTTGATGTCTGCTATTTTGCCTGTGGAAAGATTTGTAATTAGTGCGATCGTTTCTGGGCTGTCGGGTGGTGCAAATACAAAGGCGTAGGTGGTAAATGCAATCCACAGCAGCCCAAATCCAATTTTTCTGAACATAGTGAGTTTTCTTTACTTCTAATATTACTATAGCAACGATCGATGATTTTTGAAAGAGACTTTTTTTTGTTAACTGCAGAGGACACAGAGGAAGAGGAGATTAGATCGGAACGTATTGCTATTTAATATTGCTGGTTTTGGGTAGATTGCTAAATTTTTGCATAAATTGGCGATCGATCCAATCTTTCCAGTACCACAGCAGCGCCGATTCCCACATGAAAGATCCGCGAGATGCGATCGCCCGTTTATTCCCAGTACCGATTAAGGCCAAATATTGTTCCTGCGGTGCAAAGGGTTTCAGCCGTTTTCCCAATAAAAACTGCTGCAAATTTTCAAACAGCGGTTTGCCCTGACGCACGGCAAACACGCCTGCTTTGGGACGCGGATAATTAACCATCGCAGCGATATCGCCAGCCCCAAATACGTTGGGGTGAGAGACGGATTGCAGGCAATCGTTGACTTGCATAAAGCCGTTTGAGTCGGCTGCTAAACCGGATTCTCCGATCCAATTGGCTGCCGATGCTTGTGTCACCCAAAAAATGCGATCGCACTCTAATTCTAAACCTGATTTACAGGAAATTTTGGCATTGGGCATTGGGCATTGGGCATTGGGCATCGGGCATTCTTGATTATCTTCTATGTCAATCGTTTCTGGCTTTTCTATAGCACTAACTTTTTCCATTAAATGCAGTTTAATCCCACGACTAATCAAAATTTCTTTCAGGCGGCGACGCACCCGTTTGTTATGTCCCGGCATTAATTCAGCACCGCTATGAAACAAATGAATTTCTGATGATAATTTGTCGGATTTTTGTTCCTTCTTCTCTCTTTTTTCTACCCTTGGGGGTAGGGGGGGGTTGCCTTCCTTCCCCAATCGAGATTGCATATTTAATGCTAATTCTACGCCGCCGGCACCGCCACCCACAATGGCGATCCGCAGCGGTTTTTGGGGATGGTTTTGCCTTGCGGAAATTAACTGATTCCAGCTAGCTAAAAACTCCGGTACGGGTTTAGCTGCAATTGCATAAGCTGTGGCACCCGGTACAGATAAAGTCGCAGGAGTGCTGCCGATATCCACAGAAAGCAAGTCAAAATTAACCGGAGGGCGAGTTTGACAAATAACTAAATTTTTGTTAAAGTCGATCGCGATCGCCCGATCGATTAATATTTGACATCCGGCAAATTCCGCGAGCGATCGCAAATCGATGTGACATTCATCATAACCGTAAAACCCGGCAACGTGTCCCGGCAGCATCCCCGAATAAGGCGCGTGCAGCACGTCGCTAATCAGAGTCAAACGCACACCTGGCAGCGGTTTGATGCCAAACATTTTTAATACAATAGCATGACTGTGACCGCCGCCAATTAAGACTAAATCTTTCACAATTAAAGATGTTCGATCGAAATGTTCCAGCACCGATATTGTACAGCACTCGCACTCCTTGGGCCACACTGTCCGGTAAGGAGAGCTTGCAGTGCGTAATTAATGATTTCTCAGCAGTTAGACAGAATGCTCTGGCTTACCCTCTGTATCGCAGATGATACTTGGCTCAGTTGCGATCGCCAAATCAGCGCAAATACCTGTAGACTGTAGAGCGAGCAAATTTTACCACCAAATTATGCCGGGGTGTGTTTGGATAGCTAACTCACCATTCAAAACTATGACATTACGCATCATTCCGCGCAGTTGGCAGCGATCGATTAAAACTCTTTTACCGCTTCTGTTTGCCCTCTCATTGATTATAGTATTGCTGGCGAACAACTTGATTCCGGCGATCGCCCAGCAACCCCGCCAGGAAATTCGCGGCGTTTGGATGACGACAAACGACAAAGACATCCTCAGAGATCGCCGCAAACTAGGAGATGCTGTCAGCCAACTAAAGCGGTTAAATTTCAACACTATTTATCCTGTAGTCTGGAATTCTGGCTATGCAATGTATCCCAGCTATGTAGCGCAGCAAAGAGACATTCAACCCTTTGTTTACAGAGGGTTAGACGGACAAGATATGCTCGCAGATTTAATCGATCGAGCTCACCGCCAAGGCCTGCTAGTAATTCCTTGGTTTGAGTTTGGCTTCATGGCTCCTCCCACATCAGAATTAGCCTTAAATAATCCCGAGTGGCTGACACAAAAACAGGACGGCAGCCAAACATCAAACGACGCCGGCGGCGAATTAGTTTGGCTCAATCCCTTTCATCCAGAAGTGCAGCAATTCATTACCGAACTCGTACTAGAAATCACCACTCAATACAACGCCGACGGTATCCAATTTGACGATCACATGAGTTTGCCCTCGGAATTTGGCTACGATGACTACACAGTTGCTTTGTATACCAAAGAAACAAAAAAAGCTCCGCCAAAAGATTTTCAAAATCCAGCATGGGTGCAATGGCGAGCTAATAAAATTACCGCTTTTATGTCGCAGCTAAATCAAGCCGTCAAAGCAATCAAACCCAATGCAATTTTCTCTATTTCTCCCAATTACTACGAATTTGCTTACAAACATCACCTGCAAGATTGGCTGGCTTGGGTGCGTTTGGATATTGCCGACGAGCTAATAGTGCAAGTGTACCGTCCCAATCTAGAATCGTTTGTCGGCAAGATTAACCGTCCAGAAATGCAAGAAGCACAGCAAAAGATTCCCACCGCAGTTGGAATTATGACAGGTTTGAGAAATAGCCCAGTACCGATTCAGCAAATTAAATCTCAGGTGCAAGCAGTCCAAGAATACGGCTTAGGCGTCGCTTTCTTTTACTACGAAAGCTTGTGGGAATATGCGCCAGAACCAATTGCCGATCGGCTTTCTCAATTTAGTGCTTTCTTCCCGTCTTCTGCATTCCGAACAGCGCTACAAATACCCAGACGCGCGGCTACTTTCCCTCCGCCACCGCCACCCAAGCCCGACCCCAAAGCTAAGCCGGATCGACCTACCAAAAACAGCGCACCTTCCCCCTCGCCAACCACGTAAAAGATTTAAAAAGTAGGGTGCGCATTGCGCACCTTACCGCGATCTCAATCATTAATCATTAATAAAAATGCCAACTAACCAAAAACTTTTACTACCAAAAATGGGCTGCGGCACTTGGGCCTGGGGCAACAGATTGCTTTGGGGCTACGATGAAAGTATGGACGGCGAATTGCAAGCCGCTTTCAATCTTTGTGTCAGTAATGGCGTGACTTTATTCGATACAGGCGACTCTTACGGAACCGGGAAATTAAACGGACGCAGCGAGCAGCTTTTGGGGCAGTTTTATCAACAATATCAAGGTGCAAATAAAGACAGTATTTGTATTGCGACAAAACTCGCGGCTTATCCTTGGAGACTGACGCGACAATCAATGATATCGGCGGGTAAAGCCTCTGCTTCGCGCCTCGGAAAAAATGTAGATTTGGTGCAAATGCACTGGTCTACAGCCAATTACGCTCCTTGGCAAGAGGGGGCTCTTTTAGACGGTTTGGCTGACCTGTACGAGCAAGGCTTGGTTAAGGGAGTGGGCTTGTCTAATTACGGGCCGAAACGGCTGAAATGGGTGCATCAGAAATTTAGCGATCGCCAAATTCCTATTGTTACATTACAAGTGCAATATTCGCTACTTTCTACCTATCCGGTGACAGAACTCGGATTGAAAGATGTTTGCGATGAATTGGGGATAAAATTGATTGCTTACAGTCCTCTAGCCTTGGGGTTGCTGACGGGTAAATATTCGGAAAACGGCGCGTTTCCTAAAGGTATTCGAGGTTTGGCGTGCAAGCAGCTACTTCCGGGAATGCGATCGCTTTTAGAGTGTTTGCGAGAAATAGCGACATTCAGAAACAAGACTGTTTCGCAGGTAGCAATCAACTGGTGCATCTGCAAAGAAACTATGCCGATTCCGGGGGCTAAATCTGCGGGACAGGCGAGGGATAATATTGGTGCTTTGGGGTGGAAATTAGATGGCGGCGAGATTGAAGAATTGGATAAAGCGGCGGCGAGTGCAGATAAAAAAATGGTGCAGAATATCTTTCAAACTAAGTAATAATAGGTTCGTAGTTCAGTAGCTATTACCCATTACCTCTTTCGGCAAATTTCCCTGATTTCTGCTTCAGGATGAGTGACAAGGTAATCTCTTAGCCACAAGCAACCCCGCCCGATTAAAATATCTAGATCGAGTTCTAAATTCCACAACTTGATAGTATTGTCAATCCCAGCAGAAGCCAGTGTTTTACCATCTGGACTAAACATAACGCTAGTAACTCTACCGAGATGCCCTTCTAGCGTTGAAATTTCTCGACCATTTTCTACATTCCAAACCCTCACAGTACCGTCATCACTAGAGGAAGCTAAAATCTTGCCATCCGGACTAAAACTGATATTACTTACATCAGATAAATGTCCTTCTAGGGTGAACAACAAGCTGCCATTTTCTGCATTCCACAGTTTGACTCTACTGTCCGAACCACCAGAAGCTAAGATTTTACCATTTGGACTAAAACTAATGGTATTTACCCAACCGCTATGGGCAGGAAAAGCCTGCGTCAAAGTAGCTATTTTTAAATTTAATAGCATTATATCACCGTCAGAACAAGACACAGCTAGAGATTTGCCATCTAAACTAAAACTTAAATCAGTTACAATACTGCGAGGTTCTTTAAAGGTTTTCAGCAAACTACCATCTGCTACATTCCAAAGTTTTACCGTACTATCAGAACTGCCAGAAGCTAAGGTCTTCCCATCTGGACTAAAGCGAATTCTCCTAACCCAAGCACGATGACCGTTGAGAGTTTTTAGCAATCTACCATCTTGCACGTTCCACAACTTCACTGTTTTGTCAGCACTGGCGGAAGCTAACATCTTACCATCGGGACTAAAACTAACACTTAGCACCCCGTCTAGATGACCGTTAAGAGTTTGGAGTAAAGTACCATTTTTGCTATTCCACAGCTTGATTTTAAAGTCGTCGCTACCGGAAGCTAACATATTACCGTCGGGACTAAAACTTACAGCTTGAACATTAGCGCTATTTCCTTTAATGGTTTGCGGTTCCCTAACCTCTAAATTCCAGAGCTTGATTGCACTATCAAAACTTCCAGAAACCAGAGTTTTGCCATCTGGACTAAAACCGATACTCATAATTCTCCCGCGATGTCCTTTGAGAAGTTGCGGTTCGGTTCTGTTGTCGTTTATATCCTCTAAATTCCACAACTTTACGGTACTATCGGAACTGATAGTGGCTAGAGTTTTGCCATCAGGACTAAAAATTGCACTCCAGACAGCCCTGCGATGGGTTGGGAGGTTTTGCACTAAAGTTCCATCTGCTACATTCCACAGTTTCACTATGCCTTCTTCATCGGTAGAAGCTAAGCTTTTACCGTCGGGACTAAAACTGACACTTCTGGTATGACTTTTATGATCTTTCAGAGTATTTACCAGGGTTCCATCGCCAATATTCCACAGCTTCACGGTTGTATCAAAACTTGCAGAAGCGAGAGTTTTACCATTGGGACTAAAACTAATATGGTTAACGCTATGGGTATGCCCTTTTAGAGTTTTTAATAACGTAGCATCTGCTGTTTTCCACAAATTGATAAAACCAGCGGAGCTACAGGAAGCAAAAATTTGACCGTCAGGACTAAAACTAACAGCTCGCACCCAGCTATGATGAGCCTTAATAGTTTTAATTAAAGTGCTGTGCGTTACATCCCACAACTTGACGGTACCATCTTCACTTCCCGAAGCCAAAATCTTGCCATTAGGATGAAAACTCACACTCGTAACTCTACCAGTATGTCCTGTCAGGGTTGATATCAATGTCGCTGGTCTAGCATTCCACAGTTTTACCGTACCATCCTCGCTAGCAGAAGCAAAAATTTTGCCATCGGGACTGAAAGTCACACTTTTGATAGCGCCGCGATGACCGATCGCGCGATCGCTTTCTCTAACATGATATATTGCTTGTTGCAGTCCTCTCATTACCTGCATCTGTGTCTCGTTGGTGGCTGATGGTTCTAATTTTTTCATCTTTTGCGCTGCTTGTAATGCTTTCAGCAGTGCTGCAAAAGGATCTGAAACCAAATCTGCTTTAGAAAATAAAGTTTGCAGGACTACTTGTTTTTCGGCGAGTTCCTGTTGGGCTTTTTTTACTTGTAATTGAATCGAGATTGCTGTGATTATAGAAATCCCCAAAACTACAGAACCGATCGCAATGATGCGGGTAGCCCTGCGCTTGGCTTGAGTTAATTTTACTTTCGCTTGTTGTTGAGCCGAAACTAAAGTATCATTGGCTTTTGCTAATATATGACTTTCTTCTTCTTTAACATCTAAAGCCAGTTTAAATTCTCGCTTTTCCCAATCTTGAGATGCTGCTAAAAAGCGGTAATCCAGATGGCTTAAATTTTTATCCCTCGACCATTCCAGAGCTTCTTGCAGCGCATTTCCCCGCAGCAGACGCGAATTATCCTCAAAATTAGCAGCAGCCCAAGCATTAAAAGTTTCCGAATAAGGCCGCAGCTTTCCTAGCTGTTTTTCCACCCATTCCAGATTGAAAACTTCGGCATAAATTCGGTTGTAAACTTTTAATCTTCCCTGCTGTTGCACCACTAAACCTGACAGCCGCAGTTCGGTTTGTTCGGGACTGCTATCAGCAAGAATCCCCCCCAGCCCCCCCTTGCTAAGGGGGGGAGCAAGAACAGAATTTAGCTCACCTTTGCTCAAGGGAAATAGAGCAGCACTTAGCCCCCCCTTGCTGAGGGGGGGTTGGGGGGGGTTCATGGATTCCAAGATTTGCTGGTAAAGCCCCAATAGCTGTCCGGCTTTTTGCTGATTTCTCAAAAGTCGATCGCGAATAGTTTTCAAATGCTCCGGCTCATCCTGAGACTCCCAATTCTCAACAACCCGCAACTTCACTAAGCCCCCAACCTGCAAGTCTTTCCGGCTATCCTCTGCCCCGCTGCGGTTAACTCTCTGCAACTGATTTTCCAACACCAACTTGCACAGCTTTTGCGTCAAAAAAGGTTGTCCCCCCGTCCAATCCAATATCTGGGCCATGACACTTTCAGGATTGTCAACCAGCCCCCGCCAACCATCCATCAAAGGCCGCACTTCACCAATCACAAAACCGCCTAAATTAATCGCCCTACCAATATTAAAAGGAGTTTGAGTTTTATCAGCAATCAAATCCGAAGGAGTTGCCACTCCCAACAGCGCAAAAGTCAGCCTGCGGTAGAGAGGATTGTCAACTCTTTGATTGTAAAACCAGCGGATCAGAGCAAAAAACTCATCCGCAGAAAAATTCATGCTCAATACTCGATCTATCTCGTCAATAAAAATAACTATATTTTGTGAAACTTCAACTAAAACAACTTCTTCAATAAACAAACTAAACCGCTGGAGTGGCGACAGTAAGTCCCGGCGATCGCGCCACCAATTCCGCCAATTAATTTTATTAGTTAGCTGACAGCTACTGACTAAAGAATTGACAATTCCTGCATACCATTTTTCGGGAGTTACATTTTCCTTACCAATACCTGTTAGATCGATAAAAGCGCAAACAGTGCCTTCAGCTTGCAGCCTTCGCATCGCCCGCACCCGCAAACTAGATTTGCCCATTTGGCGCGAATTCAGCACGTAACAAAACTCACCTGCTTTCAAACATTCGTAAAAGTCCAAGTCTGCTTGCCGCGTCACGTAACTTGACGCATCTGCTGCGAGACTTCCGCCAATCTGATATTCATCGCTAACGGGAGATTCTTTCATCATTGCTTGCACCCATATTTAGATTTGATTGTACGATCGCAAACGTAACTATGTAGAGATTTACCAAAAAACCTGATTTTTGCTGATTTTGATAATGCTTTGTCAGGGTACACCTGATTTTTTCCGATTAATTCCGAGTGCGAAGCTCTTTATCAGTTCCTATAATACCTGATTTTATCACCATTGCAGTTCAATAGTTTTACGAAGACACTGATAACAGAAAGCGAAAGGTGCAGCAAACAAATACAAACACTTAGCGCTTTGACAAACTCAGAATACACTCATAAATAGGATTACTACCATGACAGAATTTAGAACGATCGCCGACGCTAACATTTCTACCCTGAGATTCGATTTAATTGAAGACTTGACCGACGTTCCCCGGAAGGAAGACCCTGATTCAGATAATCCGAATCCTAAGCCTAATAAATTCGGTTTGATTGAAGACTTTACCGATGTTCCCCGGACGGAAGACCCCGATGCAGGTAAACCGCCGAATCCCAATCACAATAAATTCGGTGCTTTTGAAGACTTGACCGATCGTCCTCGGGAAGAAGATGATTCTACTAACCGTTTGTTCGGCAGCATCGATAAAATCGGCGGCGTACCCAATCCTAACACCATACCGGGAACGCCAGGAAATGACTACCTAGTAGGAAAGCATTACACGGACGATGCAATCTTTGGCGGTGGCGGTGCAGATACACTCAAAGGCCTTGACGGTGACGACTTCCTATTTGGCGGTACTGGCAATGATAAAGTCTATGGCGGTGGCGATTCCGATTGGCTAGAAGGCAATAGCGGCAATGACATTCTCATCGGTCACAGCAATAATGACGGAGGATACGATTATTATGAAGTCGATACCTTAATTGGCGGTTCGGGAGCCGATACATTCTCGCTAGTTATCGACGGCCCAGAGTTTGAAGTTCCTTACTTAGATGGCTTAGGCGAGCACGCTTATGCAATTATTCGGGACTTTAAGAAAGCCGATGGAGATGCAATTTTGATGGTCGGTCAAAAGCAAGACTACGAATTTGTATCGGGCTACTACGATTACGGCAATGACTCTCTGAAAGACACGAAAATATTTTATCAAGGTGACATGATTGCCGTAGTTTCAGATAACATGGCTGCGGATTTAACCCTGTCCTTTGTGTAATTGTATCTGTAGGGGCGCTGCACACCCTCCGCTTCGCTCCGCCCATTCTTGGCGTGTCAACTTAAGAGAAAATACCCCGCTTGCCTGCGGTTGGAAACCGCTCGTCTGGGTGCAAGTCGAATGTGGCGACGCCCGTCATCGAACTTGCACCTTTGCCTAAACAAACAAAATTCACCTACGTGGGTTTCGCTCAATCTCTACGCCCTAATTTTGAAGAACAAGGAGCAACTGAAATGGCAATTATTAATGGAACCCCTTTCAATGACGACGATACCTTCAATAACGGTCAATTCCGACCCAAGTTAGTTGGTAAAGATCCTGAATGGATGCAAGGCCCCAATGGCCCTGTATTAACGCTGGGATCTGACACAATCTATGGTGATGCAGGAAGCGATATATTGTTGGGTCTTGGTGGAAATGACTATCTAGATGGTGGGGCTAACAACGACGTTCTCGATGGTGGGGCTGGTAATGACACTTTATATGGCGGCGTTGGCTACGATTATCTAGTTGGCGGCCTTGGTAACGATCTGCTGATTGGCGGTACTTTAGACGATGCTTTACTTGGCGGTACGGGCAACGACATTCTATACGGCGGAAGCGGTAACGATCAACTTACTGGTTTCGGCTTTGGGCAAAATGAATTCGACACCCTCACGGGTGACATTGGAAAGGATACCTTCGTGTTGGGTGACGCAAATAGCGTTTACTACCTCGGAAATGGCTACGCCACACTTACGGACTTTAGTTTAGCTCAAACCGATAAAATCCAAATTCAAGGCATTCTAACAGACGGTTATTCGCTTGGACTTGGCAACTGGGAAGGTAGCAATGCCCAAGACACTGGAGTCTTCTACAAGGGTGATTTGATTGGTGTTGTGCAAGACCAAAATATTACCAATGTCAACCCCAATCAGGTGTTCATCTCCGCTTTTTAACCTAAAACGCGGCAGAAATATTCGCGGTACAAGTTGCAACGCGGCATGACATAATTGTTTTGCCGCCGCACAATTCCCATGCTGTGCAATTTGTAAATTTGCATTGAATCTAATTCCACTGGTTCGGCAGAATTGACAACTTTTTTCAAAGCTAAAGCTAATTCTGGATTGTGTTGCAGTATTTCCAAATGCTTTCGCAAATGACTGCTGTAAATTCCAGATTCTGATGCCGCATTTTTTAATAGCTGAGTTAATGAGATTTTGCCACAACTAATCTCATACATTGCCAATCTTACTAAATAAGGATGTCCGCCGATCGCACTTATTAACTCTCGCAACTGCCCCTCATCCCAATCCAAGCCGTGCAAACGAGCTAAATCGTAAATTTGCTGGCTGTCAAACTCTTGCAATTCAATGGGAACCCCGGCATTAAACGGAGATTGATTCATGTCCAAGGGAATATAAACTTCCGTAGAATGCGCCATTACCAACCGCAGTTTTTTCCAGACATCCGAAATCTTGGCTTTTTCGTGCCAGCTTCGCAGCATCCCCAGAAAGTCTTCAACTACTTCTGTGTAGGGAAATATGCGATCGACTTCATCCAATCCCAAAACCAGAGGAGTTTCTGTTTCTGCTAGCAGATACTCTTCAAAGTAAACCGTACAGTTATCGTTGCTGCCCAAAATATCCGTATCCCAATATTCGTTTAACTTGTTTTCTAACTTTAACTGCCGGCTTACCATCAAACACAGCCAGCGCAGAAATTTATCCAAATTTGTTAATATTCCTCGGTCTGCGGCGCTCAAATCGAGATAAACTGCGTGATAGTTCTCCCCCTGGGCGCAAGCTAAAATTCGGTTCATCAATGAAGTTTTGCCCATCATTTCCGGTGCTTTGATCCGAATCAGCGAACCGGGTTTCACAACTGTCTCGCAGCACAGAGATTCAATGTTGCAACGCTCTACATAAAAAGGAGAGTCTAATGCTACCGACCCTTCGGGAAACTGCAAGTTTGCTACTATAGGTAGAGTTTGCGAGGGGAGATTTGTGTTAATAGATGGACTGGATTCTGGTGACGCCGCTCTTTTCAAAGCTTCTTTAAAATTTTTCTTAGTGATTTTTTCTCCTAATGCGTCTGAAAGCTTGTGCCACAATTTATTGCCGACATCTTTGTTGAGGTATTCAGCACTGTAGCCGTAAGTTTTGGCGATTTCGTCGTAACTTTTGCCTTCCCAGGAACCTTGAAGGACTTTCATTTCGATGTCGCTGAGATGTTTGCCGGTGTTTTGAGCAAAAATGCGATCGGCAGCATCTTTGGTTTTGCTCCAAGAGAATTCTAATTCTGAGTTCATGGACTTCGCCGGAGAGTACGTATATACGTAAATATGCAGACTATGACAAGAGATATATTGTTCCTGCATGAAAAAGTCACCCTGACTTTTCCCTATTTTAACTGATTTAACCTGAGTTTTTACTATCAATCACTGCTAGCCGCCATTTTTGGACTGATTTAAACACCTGATTTTATTCCCATTGTCGGTTGCTTTGTTAGAAGAGAAACTAGGAGATATCAAGCAAGTTAGTTGAGTTGCCCTCACCCTTGCACCAATTTGAAAACAAACAGGAGCAACAGCAATGTCATCAGTTATCAACGGTACTCAATTCGACGACAACAACACAGTCAACGGCAACGGTCAATTCCACAAATCCCTAGTAGGAGACGATTTTACGATCGACGGTCAAGGTCAAATTCTGATTGCAAATGATACAATCTACGGCTATGAAGGCAACGATAAATTGTTCGGTCGCGCTGGAGATGACTTGCTTGACGGTAGCTTCGGAGAGGACGAATTAAATGGCGGTGCCGGCAACGATAAATTAGACGGCGGCTTCGGCAACGATAAATTAAATGGCGATGACGGCAACGATTATTTAACAGGCGATGCTGGCGAGGATAGATTATACGGAGGCGCAGGTAAAGATACGCTATCGGGAGGGCTTCACAACGATTATCTATTCGGAGGAAGCGGCAAAGATTATCTCATCGGCGGGGACGGTAGCGATTACCTTGACGGTGCTAATTTTTCGGGGGCTGGTAACGGTATAGGCGGCGGCAGCGAATCCGATTCTCTCGCCGGGGGCGCGGGAGCCGACACATTTGTGCTCGGTAACGTTGATAACGTTTACTACCTCGGAACTGGCCACGCGACAATTACGGATTTTACTTTAGGTCTAGATAAAATCCAAATTAAAGGCAAGTTAGCGGACGGCTATTCCCTCAAACCAGGCGATTGGAACGGCAACAAGGCTCAAGATACTGGTATCTTCTACAAGGACAATTTGATTGGCGTTGTACAAGATACAAACTTAAGTAATGTTAACCCCAATCAAGTATTCTTCTCGGCGCCTCCCATCCCCGTATAGTGTCAACGATCGCTGTCAAAGGGCGGGCAGCGGAGCACCGCCCTACATTATTTTAACCGGAGTTTTTTATGATGAATAATTCGGGCGATCGACAAAAATTAAGCAGATTTTTCTACACAAGTTTGACCTTACTTTCAGCTATCCTCCTAGGAGGCTTGGGAAAGCTTTACGACGAGTCCAACAACATAGCTTTAGCGTCAGAAGGCATCCCCGTTAGCGGTAGCGGCGACGCGCAACTCCAGCCTATTTTACAATCCCTAACACAATTCATGCAGCATCGGTGCGTCGGTGCGGCCGTACTCGGTGTTTCTGTTAAAGGTAAACCCGTGGGTGTTTGGGGTCTAGGCCGCATGAAAGGCCGATCGACTAATAATGTAAATCCGGCTTGCGGCGACGATATGCAGGCTCCTCTGGCTCCCCCGGTAGCCGCAGATACCCCCATGCGTATGGGCAGCATCAGCAAGCCTGTTACCTTTGCAATGGTGCGCTGGGCCCTGAAACAGACAGCGCGCGATCGCACAAATTTAGAACTGACTGACGACCAAATTGAAGGGATGAAATTGTTCGATCCAGAGCATTATCCGCCGCTAATTCCCGGTTTGAACAAACAATATCCAGTAGCAATTATTCCTAAGAATTTGCACGCCGTATTTTCGGGAAAAGTGAAATTTCCCCTTGCCGTGAAAGACAAAAACTGTGCCAATCTCAACACGGGATTTGCAGACAAACAGTGGCAAAACGTCACCCTGGGACACTTATTATCCCACCGATCGGGACTTCAGCGGAGCGCGCCCAGATACGGTGAAGATATCACCGCAAATTTGCCCGTGCTTCGCAATCTGAAAACTCCAGCCGATTTTCAATCACAAGAACAGTTACTTGTCAATGAGTGGGGCTACAAATCTATCAGTTCAGCTAAAAATCAACTCGGCATTTCTCCTAACGCCGGCTATTTTTTGCCCAGTCCTACTTTAGCAGAAACTATGCAGATTTTAGCAGGGCGATGCCTTCAGTATCCTCTCGGTCAATATCACTATTCCAATACCAGTCCGGCATTTCCTACAGTTATTTTGCAGCAGTTGGTAGCTTCCGGCAGATATGCGGCTAAAATGGGTAAATTAGAAACTCATCAAGGTTCGGCTTTAGAAGTTTTTTTTAAAGCGGAGTTAGGAATTTCTACTACGGCTGCGAGGGGAATTTTCATGAGCCAAGGAGTAGAAAATATTGCCGATCGCGAACCAGATAAACGCGATTGGAACGGGCAGACTTATTATTGGAAAGGATGGGATGTGAAGCGGCCGCACTGCATCTGGAAGGGCAGCTTGTGCGATTTTTCTACTTGGCTAAATCCGCAGCCTGGGACGATAAATTGGTCTTGGAATTTGGGTCGGGTTCCTTTTAGCAGCAGAAACACAGATTTGGTACCCGGTACTGGTTCGCTTGCTGCGGAAGCTGAAGTTTTTCTCAAATTTATGTCTGAATATTGGGTAGGTGGTTATGAAAATAACCCGCGCATCGGGGAGAAGCGAAATAATGTTTGGAATCGATATACCGCGCACAATGGAGCGCTTGACGGCACTCATGCTTGGGCTATTCAGTTAGGGGGAAATCGCAATCCTAAAGAGTGGAAATTGCCGCCGCTGGACGATAAAGGTCGCATCCTTGATGATTTTGGCAAGTTGATGATGTATTCGGGTAATTTGCCGGATGGAGTCGATATTTTTGTGGCTGTAAATCAAAATGCCGATCGCAAATGTGTAGAGGCTAAAAGTTACAATTGCGGGGATGCTTACGGAATGTTGAATAATTTTATTTTGTACGGAGTTTCTCAGGTTAATTGGGAGGCGATCGCGCCTTAATAGTACCATAATATCAATTTCGGTGGCATCGGAATTAATATTACCCGAAATCAGGACACGGCAGTGCCGTGTCCCTACAATTAATCGCGGTAGGGAAACGGCACTGCCGTGTCCTCTATATCATTCCGGCGCTACCACAAAAAGAGAGGACTGAAGTCCTCCCTACAAACTTAGAAATTGCTTTTAATCTCTCGCACAAAAATTTTCCACGCACCGCACAAACATTTCTACACCCATCCCCAAGGCAGTTTCATCAAAATCAAATCGCGGGTGATGGTGCGGGTAAGCCAAATTTTTCTCTGGATTGGCCGAACCTAAAAAGAAATAGCAACCGGGGACTTCTTGCAAAAAGAACGACATATCCTCGCCCCCCATTGTTTGACATTCCGGCACTATTCCCGCAGGAGTTTCTACAACCGATTCTGCAACGCTACGCACCAATTCAGCTATTCTCGAATCATTAATAACTGGCGGGTAAAGCGAACAATAATCGAATTTGTAATTTGCCCCGTGACTCTGACAAATTCCGGCAATTATTTGCTCTATTCGCTTGTCAAAATAACTTTGATATTTTGGATTGAAATAGCGCACGGTGCCGCCGATTTGAGCGGTGTCTGCAATCACGTTGTGGGTGTGGCCTGCGTGGAATTTGCCGACAGTTACTACCGCTGAGTCGATCGGGTCAATGTTCCGGGCGACAATTGCCTGTAAAGCGCTGACAATTTGGGCTGTAACTACGATCGCATCTACAGTCTGATGCGGCATTCCACCGTGTCCGCCTTTGCCAAAAATCGTGCAGTCAAAAGTTTCTACAGCCGCCATCAGCGCACCGCTGCGAACGCCTACAGTGCCTAAAGGTAGATTGTTCCACAAATGCAAGCCGACGATCGCATCAACATCAGGATTCTTCAAAACTCCCGCTTCAATCATCGGTTTTGCGCCCCCTGGGCCTTCTTCGGCGGGCTGAAAGATCATTTTTACTTTACCCGAAAAGCTGTGTTTGTGCTTTGCGAGATAACAAACAGTACCGAGGGCGATCGCAGTGTGGCCGTCGTGGCCGCAAGCGTGCATAATTCCCTTATGCTGCGATCGATAATCCACCTCATTTTCCTCTTGAATCGGCAAAGCATCCATATCAGCCCGAATTGCCAAAACCCGCCCCGGTTTGCCGCTGTCTATAGTTGCGACAATCCCAGTTTTAGCAATATTAGTTTCACGATCTATTCCCCATTCCTGCAACTTTTGCGAGACAAATTGCGCCGTTAAATTTTCCTGAAAACTCAACTCCGGCTTTTGGTGCAAAAGGCGGCGCCATTCGACTAGCTGAGGCTGCAAATTTCTAATCTCAAGCCGCAATTGAGATAAATTGACAGAAGTTAAATTCGGTAAAGTAGAAACCATTTTTCATTCTCCTTATAGCAATTCTGAATAATTTGTGAAACTCTCTCTTCTCTTTCTCTGCGGTCTCTGCGGTCTCTGCGGTTAAAATAAAATCTTCTTCAATCCTATCTGAGTTGTGCAGGAGATTTTTTTAAAATGAACCGCAGAGGGCGCAGAGTACGCAGAGGAAGAGAAGAATGAGCAACAGAGGTGTTGAGAGTACAGTTATTTAGAAATCTTAGAAACTAAATTAACCCCAGGCAATAAGCGCTCCAAATCTAATTGTGAAGCAACTTTAGCTAATTTGGCAAGGTCAGTCGGGTCATCTAAATGCGGCAAAATACCTAACACAGGCATTTGAGTTAGGGATTGGATCAAATCAACCGGTGCGAGATCGGTAATTTCTTCTTCAGAATAAGCTTGAACGCAATTAAGCACAATACCTCTAAGCTTAAAACCAGTGTGTCTGGCGAGAGCAACATTCGCCACAGCTTGCCCGATCGCCCCCAACCTCACAGGTACCACCAACACTCCCCTCAGCCGCCAATCCCTGGCAATATCGGCCACCGTCAGTTCCCGGGTTACAGGCGAACCCAGCCCTCCCAAAGCTTCCACCAACACAAAATCCTTGCGCTCAGAGAGGCTTTGCCACGCCGTCCAGACCTTTTCCAGCTCGATATGTCTCCCCTCCCGTTCGGCGGCAACCGGCGGTGCTAGAGGCGCCCCGAAGTGCAGCGGATTGAGTTCTTCGGGGGATTGGTCGAGGGCAAACAAACGGGTGTAGAGTTCGCGATCGCCCGTTCCCGTTTGCAACAGCTTCATAATTCCCAAACTGCGATCGGGAAAATACATTTGCCAATAAGCAGCCAGAGCGCTGGTCAAAACAGTTTTGCCCGCGTCGGTATCAGTTCCAGCAATTAGCAAGGAGTTCATTGACAAATAGCTAACAAATAATTGGCCTCAACATCAGTCTAGGGGAATTTTGCCAGAAGTCTAGGGTTCCGGCGACGGCGCGGGAGTTGGCGCTGGTTCCGGCGACGGCGCAGGAGTTGGCGCGGGTTCCGGCGACGGTGCGGGAGTTGGCGCTGGTTCCGGCGACGGTGCGGGTTCCGGCGACGGCGCGGGAGTTGGTGCTGGAGTTGGCGCGGGTGTTGGCGCGGGTGTTGGTTTGGGCGCGGGAGTCGGTGCGGGAGTCGGTTTTGGTGTCGGTTTGGGCGCGGGAGTCGGTGCGGGAGTCGGTTTTGGTGTCGGAGTTGGCGCTGGGGTCGGTTCTGGGGTCGGTTCTGGGGTGGGTTCCGGCACAGGTTCTGGGGTGGGTTCCGGTAAAGGTTCTGGGGTTGGTTCCGGCACAGGTTCTGGGGTTGGTTCCGGCACAGGTTCTGGGGTTGGTTCCGGCACAGGTTCTGGGGTTGGGGTGGGCAAAGGTTGCGGGGTTGGGGTTGGCAAAGGTAGCGGGTTTGGTACCGGAGTTAGTGTCGGCGTCGGACTTGTGAGTTCTGGCGGTGTCGGAGTGGGTTTGGGGCGCGGATTGTTGTTGAGAAATGAGCCGACTAAAGCCCAGGAACCGAAGCCTGTCAAGATTACTAAGCCCGCCAGCAGACCGATCGCAGCGACGGGATTGTCCCAAATAGAGCCGCCGGCCGGCTCAATTAGCGGGTCTGGCTGGTTTTGCGGGTGGGAACTCTGGGCGATCGGCTCAGGCGCGCGACCCACGGCCACCGTTGCGATTAGCGAAGGGTCTGGTTGAACCGCTGCTGGCGCGGGCGGTACAGTTTGCGGGTTAGAGTAAGGATTAGTTTGGCCGTCGAGTGCTTGGGCGACTTCGCTGACAGATTGATAGCGATCGCCCGGAGACCGGCTCAACATCCTATTGAGCACCAAAGCCAAACCCGGGCTCACCTGCACTTGCTGCTGCCAATTCCACTGCAGCGTTGTTCGATCGAGCAATTCCTGCGGTTCTTTCCCCGTCAGCAGGACGATCGCCGTTACAGCTAAAGCGTAGAGGTCGCTGCTGGCAGTGGCGCGCCCGCTTTGCAACTGTTCCACCGGCGCGTAGCCGATTTTACCGACAGTTGTCGCGTGGGCTGTGCCTTCGGGAGACTGCACTTTGGTAGCGAGTTCTTTTACTACTCCAAAGTCAATCAGTACGGGCATTTGGTCGTTTTCGCGCCGGATGATATTTTCAGGCGAGATGTCGCGGTGGATGATGCCGCGGGCGTGGATGTGAGCCAGTACCGGCAGCATTTGCCGGATAAATACCAAGACTTCGGCTTCGGTGAAGGTGCGGCCTGTTGAAGTTCGATCGAGCAACAGTTCGCGGTAAGTCATCCCTTCCACGTAATCCTGCACCAAAAACAAACGCTGGTTCTCTTCAAATATTGCCCGAAACTGGGGAATTTGCGGGTGCCCAATTTGGTAAAGAATTGCCGCCTCTCTTTGAAACAATTCCTTCGATTTTTCCAAAACGTAAGGCCCGCTTTGCACCGGAATCAATTCTTTCAGCGCGCAGCGTTCTTGAAACCGCCCCAAATCTTCTACTAAATAAGTCCGGCCAAATCCCCCTTGACCTAAAATATTCACCAAGCGGTAGCGGTTTTGTAGGAGAGTTCCAATAGCAATAGGTGGCTGCATAAGTTTAAGTAGAAACTGTTAAATAGTTGACAGTTGACAGTTGACAGTTGACAGTTGACTGGGAATTTAAACCCGTTCATCAACAATTGCTAATTGTCCAGTGTTAAAAAATAGACGATCCTGCTAGGTCTTTAACACTCAATAGCATACTTCACTGTCTTTAGGTCTCAGTCCCGACCAAAGTTAGCATTTTATGTTTTTTTACGCAAGTTCCAGAAACCAGTTTTTTTTATAAATTTAAGGAGGGGCAACCACGAGGGGTTTGCCCCTACATTTCCGATGTTTTGGGGTCGATCGAATGACTGCTGATGGTACTGTCAACTAACAACTGTCAACTGTCAACTGTCAACTGTCAACTGACTAAGCTTTGCTTTCACCATGTCTTGAATTTTGTTGCCGTCTGCTTTGCCTTTAAGCTGCTGCATTGCCTTGCCCATCACCTTGCCCATATCTTTTGCAGAAGTAGCGCCAACAGAGGCAATCACTTCGTCAACGACTTGACTCACTTCTTCGTCTGACATTTGCGGCGGCAAATACTCTTCTACAATTGCTAACTCCGCCTCCTCTTGTGCCACTAAATCTTCGCGGCCGCCTTTGCGGTATTGTTCGATCGAGTCCCGGCGCTGTTTGGCTATTTGCATCAAAATTTCCAGTTCTTGAGCTTCTGTCAGCGTGTCTTGCCCGGAGGGGCGGAGGCTGACTTCTTTTTCGAGAATAAATTTTTTGATGCCGCGAACTGTTTCCAAGCGAACTTTGTCCTTGGATTTCATGGCTGTTTTGATCTCTGCGTCAATGCGTTCTCTTAAGCTCATCGATTTCTACCTTGCTTTGCCCGATATCAAAAATCTGGAGTATGCTCCGAGGCGTTGCTGAATTGATGTATGATGTAGCGATCAAGATCCAAAAACATTATTCAAAACAGGATGGAATCTTTAGCT